>DAOUPY010000315.1 GCA_030625925.1 Fusobacteriaceae bacterium
TTTTTAACCTCTTTCAAATTTTTACATTCTTTTAGATTTAAGTGATCTTTCATATGACCAAAAAAAGATTCCATTGGGGCGTTATCCCAACAATTACCTCTTCTAGACATTGATTGATTAATCCCTTTTCGCTTTAATAAATTTTGAAATTTAGGGCTTGTATAGTGAACTTCTTGATCCACATCAAAACCAGCTTCCTCAAAAATTAACCGTGGAAGTTTTCCTATTTTGTATTAACCAATAAATTTCTTTTTAAATTCAAAAGTATATGTAATAGCTTTATTTGAAACCTTAGAAACATTTTTATTTTTAGATAATTTAGTCACTTCTATATCTGAAAATATTTTTTTAGACATTTAATCCACTCCTTTAAACTCTTATTAAAAAATTGTATTAAAAAAACCATGAAACCAACACTCTTTTTCAAGTGTCTAGTTTCATGGTTACAGTTTACTTTTGGGTCAGCCTCTATTTTTTATTTAAAATTTAATAAGAATGTTTCAGCCACTTCAGATAGAGGTCGATTTTTTACCCAGGCAATAACAGTTTGAGTTTCTAGTTCACTCTCTTCGATTATAATTGATTTCAAATTTTTATTGGGCATAAGTTTAGCGGCACTTTTGGGGACTATTCCTATTCCCATCCCAGTATAGGTCCATAGAAGGATAGATTTACTGTCCTCTCCCTCACAGATAATATTGGGCTGGAATCCAACTTGATGGCAGCTGGAAGTGATTAAATTTTCAAATCTTTTATCTAAGATTAGGGGCTTATCCTTCAGCTCTTTTAAAGATATTGATTTAGGAGAATCAGGAAAAAACAGGTCTTCCCTAACTACGGCAACCATAGGTTCCTTAGGCATATATATAAGATTAAAATTCTCTGTATTAAATGGTGTCCTGACTATTCCAATCTCAATCATCCCATTATTTAATAGATCTAAAATTTTATATGTGTTTCCCTCTTTCATTTGAAAATTAATCTCAGGGTATTCTTTATAGAAATTATGAATCTGTTCTGGCAGAAGCATAGCTCCAGCAGAGGAAACGAATCCAATGGAAAGTATTCCTTTAACTCCTAAATTTAAATTTTTAATCTCCTTTACAGAAGTTTCCATAAGCTCGATTATTTGTTTGGCACGATGCTGTAATAATTTCCCGGCTTCGGTAAGTTTCATTTTACGGGTACTTCTTTCTAACAGTATCACTCCTAATTCTTCCTCTAATAATTTTAGCTGCTGGCTCAGCGGCGGCTGTGAAATATACAGTTTTTTTGCTGCCTTAGTTATATTTCTTGTCTCTGCAATGGCTAAAAAATATTTTAATTGTCTGATGTCCATATTAGTTCTCCCTTTTTATAAATTATTATTTATATTTATATCGTATCAATACGATAGCTTTAACATCTTTTTATTTTATATATATTTTTAGTATAATTATATCAAATAATCAACTGAATGAAAAGAGGGGCTGAAAATTATGAAGATAGCGGGTGTTTTAGGCGGGATGGGACCCCTTGCCACAATTGATCTATTAAATAAAATAGTAAGATACACCGATGCAAAAAAAGATCACGACCATGTCCACACTTTGGTAGACAGTTATACCGATATTCCTGATAGAACAGCGTATATTTTAGGGGGAGGTGAGAATCCTGAAAGATATCTTATAGATTCAGCCTTAAAATTAGAAGCTATGGGTGCTAGTTTTATAGTCATGCCATGTAATACAGCTCATTATTTTTATGAAAAAGTCTGTGGAGCAGTAAAGATACCCTTTATAAATATGATAGATGAGGTAGCCAAAGAATTGGACGGCGTAAAAAGAGTTGGGCTTTTGGCAACCAAGGGAACCTATAAGGGGCATATCTACGAGAATATCTTCAATAGATACGGAATTGAGGTAGAAGTACCTCCTATAGATATGCAGGAAATTGTCACCGAACTTATCTATAAGGTAAAAGAAGGGCAGGATAATATAGATCAGGTTTCTATAGGTCGGGTATTGGATTATTTTTCTAATCTAGGGATAGACAAGATCATCCTAGGGTGTACAGAACTCCCTGTAGCCTTTGAAAGATTGAAAATAGAGGGAGAGTTTTTAGATCCTACAAAAACATTGGCTCTAAGTACCATAAGGCTCATGGGAAAGAAAATTAAAGGATGTTAAGCTAAGATAATAAAAAACCTAGGAAAATTTCCTAGGTTTTTTATTTATCTATGGTCTACTTTATAAGTGATTTCTTTAATTTTTTCTTCATCTGCTCAAATCCATTTTTTACTGCTTTTTCATAGGCAGCTGTTTTTGAATTTTCATCGGTTCCTTCACCAGTAGCACTTATAGTGAGTAAATTTTCTACTTTTTTCTTATTGTACAATTCTACTGTGATATTTAGTGTCGTTACAAAAGATTCTGGAGTAATCATTTTTTTATTGTAAAGAACTGCTGATCTAGTAGATGTATGATTGCTGTTTAATACAACTTTCACCAAGGTATTCACTGTAGAATCATTGTCACTGCTGACAGCTATCTTATCGTCATTTTCATGAGATATAGAAGCTAACATAGTATAGAAATAATTGTCAAAATACTCCTTAGAACCATCGTTAAATTTCCCACTGCTCTTAACATAGAGGATATTTACACCCTGATAGAGGCTGTCGCTATTAATTTTCTTCTCCACCGATTCCAAATTATTTTTTATCTGAGTTTTTGTGTAGGGCAGGTTGTAAATTTTGGTACTCCCTAATATAATAGCAACATTTCTATATGAGTCAAACTCCTCATAGCTTTTTAAAGCACTAGTTAAATAGTTCTTTTTAAGGTTCAAATCTTCCGTTTGAGAAGACTGGGTATAATTACTATTGATCAGACCTCTAAGCTCATTGGCTTTTTTCTCATAGAGAGATATCTTCGTTTCATCCAAAGTAGCAGTAGCGGTATACTGTGATCTAAACCATTTTTTCTTGACTTTGAAATCTACACCTAAGATGTTTGTTTCTGAAATGGTAGATATTCCAGATGAAACTTCTCTATTTGACTGGCCGTTAGTCAGACTTTTATTACTCGTAAAATTACTTTTGATGGTCACCTGTACCTGGTTGG
>DAOUPY010000265.1 GCA_030625925.1 Fusobacteriaceae bacterium
TACAAATACTCCGTCACAACCAAGCTGCATCATCATGGCTGCATCGGCAGGTGTAGCTACACCGCCAGCGGCAAAGTTTACAACTGGAAGTTTACCATTTTCATGGATATATTCCACTAGATCTATCGGTGCTCCCAGCTCCTTAGCTGCATTATAAAGTTCATCCTTTGAAAGCCCTTGAACCCTGCTTATCTCATTGTTCATCATTCTCATATGTCTTACAGCCTCTATTACATCTCCAGTTCCCGGTTCCCCTTTGGTTCTTATCATAGATGCACCTTCACTGATTCTTCTAAGAGCTTCTCCAAGATTTTTGGCACCACAAACAAACGGCACACTGAAGTTTGATTTATTTATATGCAGTGCAGGGTCAGCAGGTGTCAATACCTCACTCTCGTCTATGTAGTCAACTTCCAAAGCTTCTAAGATCTGTGCTTCCACAAAATGACCGATTCTTACCTTAGCCATAACAGGTATAGATACAGCAGCTTGTATTTTTTTAATCATATCAGGATCTGAAGCTCTAGCCACTCCTCCATCCTTTCTGATATCTGCCGGGACTCTCTCAAGAGCCATTACTGCACAAGCACCTGCCTGCTCGGCTATTATTGCTTCTTCAGCATTTGTTACGTCCATTATAACCCCGCCTTTTAACATCTGTGCCAAATTTTTATTCAAGTCATTTCTCATATTTTATCCCCCTTTATAATGTTTTATCTTTGACACTATCATACGCTTCATATATAATATATTCAATCATAAAAACAAGAAGTGTAGCGTTACAATTAAGGGAGGATAAGATGAATTTAGACAATCAGCAGACACTGTACCTTCAAATATACGAAAAAATTAAACATGATATTATTGAGCATAAATATGCAGAAAATGAAAAACTTCCATCTATTCGAAATTTAGCCAAAAAGTTAGGGGTCAACAATATCACCATTGTAAAAGCCTACGACACCTTGGAAAGAGACCGATATGTCTATAAAAAAAGGGGAAGCGGGGTCTATGTAAACAACCTCAATATTAAAAAAAATATTTTAGAAGAAGAGATCCTCATGGAAACTTTTAAATACGGTAAATTAGAAGTGGAATGTGAGATTAACTTTGCCAGCAGTAACCCCAATGGGAGTTATTTTCCCATAACAAAGTTTAAAGACTGTATAAATTATGTAATAGACAGAGACCAGGAAAAAATATTTGCCTATGAAGATCCAAAGGGTTATGCAGGATTACGAGAGATTATCTCGAAACACTTAGAAGATGAAAAAATAATGACCCATCCTGAAGATATCCAGATAATCTCCGGAGCCCAGCAGGGAATCGACCTTATCACAAAATCATTTATTCATTTTGGAGACAGGGTAATCATTGAAAACCCCAGTTATTCCGGGGCCATCACTTCCTTTAAAAGAGGGGGAGCCAAGGTTATGGATATCCCATTATTAGAAGACGGCATAGACCTAGAGATCTTAAAAAAGATCCTGGCTAAAGAAAAAATATCATACCTGTATCTTATGACAAATTTTCATAATCCCGCTGGGATCTCCTACTCAAAAAAAAAGAAATTAAAAATTTTGGAATTAGCCGAAAAATATAATTTTTATATAATTGAAGACGATTCCAGTTCCGATCTTTACTATAAAAATAAACCTTTTTCCTTGAAATCTATGGATATAAATGAGAGGGTAATGTATATTAAAAGTTATTCCAGAATATTCATGCCGGGTCTCAGATTGGGATTTCTGATCGCTCCCAAGGAAAAATTAAAATATATCTCTTTCACCAAATATCATACAGACATCTCCACTCCGGGTTTGATACAGAGAGCCTTTGAACACTATCTAAGCTCGGATTCTTGGGAGATTCACACTAAAAAATTGAGAACCATCTACAAGAAAAAATTTCAAGTGGCCTATGATCTATTGAGGGAGATAGAGCACCTGAGATTATTTGCAGTTCCCCAGGGTGGCTTATATTTTTGGGTGCAATTGGATAAGGTCAGCAGCGAAGCTCTTTTTTTGAAAACCCTGCAGAAAAAAGTCGGGATCCTGCCTGGATCTATATTTAAACTGGATGAAAAAAGTGACGGATGGGTAAGACTCTGCTTTGCCGACGTAGAAATAGAGGAGATAAAAAAAGGACTGGGGATTTTAAAAGAATCTGTGGAGGAACTCTATAATTTATAACTTCCCACAATTTATATTTTTTTCATCTGAATACTATATTATTTAGATATTTTTATTATCAGTTTTTTTTTAGTATAATGAGGATGAATTTAATTTAACTATAAGTGAACATCATCTATATTTAATAATTGATGTTTCGCGTTTACAAAGCCCATAATAATATTAAGATGTAATTCTTATTTTCTTTAAAATTCTATTTAAAATAAATTATTTTGATTATTTTAAATAAAAATTATGGCTGTTTGCCCCGGCGGGCAAACCCTAAGGTTTTTAATGCGTGCACCATCGCGAAAGTTCAGTTAATAATTTTATTTTGGAGGAAATCATATTGAAAAAACTCTTAATGACACCAGGACCAACCAATGTTCCTGAAGAGATCAGAAAAAAAATGGCTGAAGATGTTATCCATCACAGGATGACAGACTATAAGAAACTGTTTAGTGAAGTCAGTGAAAACCTAAAAAACTTTTTTAAAACCAAACAGGAAGTACTTACCCTTACCTGTTCCGGCACTGGAGTTATGGAAGCCGCTGTTGTAAATTTATTTTCAAAAAAAGAGAAAGTACTGGTAATAAATACAGGAAATTTTGGACAGCGATTTGTAGAAATTGCAGCTGCCTATGAACTTGACGTTATCGACTTGAAGTATGACTGGGGTTCTACCTATGATTTAGATGACATAAAGGCCGTGATTTCAGAAAATCCAGATTTGAAGGGAATTTTTATGACCCACAGCGAAACTTCTACCGGGGTTTTAAATAATATCCAAAGTGTCGGGAATCTTACAAAGGACACAGATATTCTTTTAGTTGTAGATTCTGTCAGCGGTATGGTTGTAAATCCATTGGAATTTGACGATTGGTCCCTTGACTGCGTCATTGCCGGAAGCCAAAAAGGGTTTTTACTCCCCCCTGGTCTGGCATTTATAGCTCTCAGTGAGAAGGCAAAAAAAGCTATGGAAAGGTCAAACTTACCTAAATTTTATTTGGACTTAAAAAAAAATATCAAATTTTTAAAAGAAAAACAACAAAACCCTTATACACCGGCTATTACCTTGATTGTCGGACTCAAATGTGCCTGCGATCTCCTTTTGGAGGAGGGCTTAGATACCATCCAGGCAAAGCATACAAAACTTCGAAAATATCTAGGGGAAGAACTTTTAAAACTTGGATTTGAACATTTTGTGAAGGATAAAAAATCCAGAGGTAATACCCTGGTTGCAGTAACCCACAAAGAAATTGAAGATATGGATAAATTTCGAGAGGCAGTCGATAAAAATGGAGTTAGCCTTGCAGGAGGTCAGGGGAATTATGCTGGAAAACTCCTTCGAATAGGCTGTCTTGGAAAAATAACTAAAGCCGATATAGATAGAACGATAGAAG
>DAOUPY010000518.1 GCA_030625925.1 Fusobacteriaceae bacterium
GCACTCAGCTACAGAAAAAAATAAATTACATTTGAGGCTTGACCACTTTTGGGTCAGCCTCTATTTTTTACACACTTAGTTTTATTAATTTGTTTTAGGTGGCAAAGTATATCATGTATACTTTTTATATTTCTGCTTTAATTACATAATTCAGGACATAAAAAGGAGGGCAGGGCCCTCTTATATCAATCTACCGTGCTTTTCATAGCTTGAAATCGTTTCAACTTTATTATTATCTCCTAAAAGAACTACCTTGGGTTTATGTTCCCCGGCCTCTGATTCATCCATATAGCAATAGGCCATTATAATTACCCTGTCTCCTGTCTGAACCATTCTGGCTGCAGCTCCGTTGAGGCAGACAATGCCTCTCTCTTTCCCTGCGATTACGTATGTTTCAAACCTGGCTCCATTGTCTATATCAACTATATGCACCAATTCATATTCCCTTATTCCTGCGGCTTCCATAAGCTCTACATCCAAAGTTATACTTCCTACATAATGGAGTTCTGCCTGTGTTACTGTGGCTCTGTGTATCTTTCCTTTAAGCATCTGTAGTTTCATCTTTTCCTCCTAAGATTATGTTGTCTATTAATCTGGCTTTTCCTATAAATACTGCAGTGGCAGCAACTGCTTCACCTTCTATTTTTATTATCTTTTGAAGTGAATCAGCATGGACGATCTCAAAATAATCCACGACAGCTCCCTCTATACCCTCTATTTTTTCTACAGCCCACTTTCGGATCTTTTCTACCTCAACTTCTCCTTGAATGACTCTGTCTTTTACGGCTTTCAATGTTTGATTTATTATGAGGGCTTTTCTTTTTTCATCTTCAGATAATCTGGCATTTCTAGAACTCATAGCCAGCCCGCTTTTTTCTCTTACCGTTGTACATCCTATAATTTCAAGGGGAATATTCAAGTCAGCGACCATTCTTTTTACAACCATCAACTGCTGATAATCTTTTTCCCCAAAATAAACCCTCTGAGGAGCCAGGATAAGAAAAAACTTTGTAAGAACTGTGCAGACTCCTCTAAAGTGCCCGGGTCTTGTAGCCCCGCAAAGTTCATTATCTAAATTTTCTACCTCTACAAGGGAACTAAATCCCCGGGGATAGATCTCCTGAACCTTGGGACTAAATATAAGATCTCCTCCCGATCTTGTCACAAGATCCATATCCCCGGAAAGGTCAGATGGATAGGAATCTAAGTCATTACAATTATCAAATTGCATGGGATTTACAAAAACACTCACAACTACCCTGTCATTTTCACTGGCCGCTCTTTCAATGAGACTTCCATGACCCCTGTGAAGGTATCCCATGGTAGGAACAAAACCTATACTTTCACCTGCATCTTTCCATTCTTTGATTTTTTTTTGAATCTCTCCAATTCCCCTTATAACTTCCACAGCACTCCTCCTAATAAAGTTTTTCTAAGACCTCTTCCTTCATAGTGAAGGTATGTTCCACGGCAGGAAACTCGCCATCTCTTACCTGGTCTACATATTTTTTTATTCCCTCTTTTATCACCAGTCCTGCATCTGCAAAAGTTTTAACAAATTTAGGTTTAAAATCATCATACATATTTAGCATATCCTGATATACCAGGATCTGTCCGTCACAA
>DAOUPY010000236.1 GCA_030625925.1 Fusobacteriaceae bacterium
TTGGAATTACATATGTAAAAATATTGGGGTTTTCCCAAAGAGGAAGCAGATATCTCAAAGAGAAAAAAGAGGAATTGAGGATAAAACCCCTGTCGGGATTGAAAAATGTCAGCCTGATCTTAGACGAAAGGGAGAGAGAACTCTTGAATTTTGAGATAAAATGTGACAGGATATACGGGATAATCAATCCCTATGAGGAGAGAAAGTTTCCTATAATCATGAAATAACTCTTCCTTCTTATGGTTTCTCTTTGTAAAAGAAACCAAAGCAGAAGATTTAGGGAATAGTTTTTTGATCTCTTAAAGAAAAAGCTAAAAAAAATTATTGAAAGCTAAAAAATAAAGGTTCAACAATGTTTCTAAATTTAAAGGAGTGTTTTATGGAAAGTAAAATAAGAATGGTGGCAAATCCAATAATTTTAGGGAATAAAAAATTTAAAAAAAGTCAAACAACACATATGGGAATATCAAGGAATAACAATGTTAAAATGTGTGCAATTATTGAAACAAAAGGGAAAGTTACTACATTAAATGATATTACTAAAGTAAGTAGTAGAAAATTTGCAAACATCATCCAAATGACACCATCAAATAGAAGAGAAAAAATTAGTTATGATTTAACTAGCTTTATAGGAATGTCACTTTCTATGAAAGATATAAAGATTGCTATTTATTTTGCTGTTATTGCTAATGGATTAAACATAATCTATAAAAAAAGAAAAATTAAATTGAATAAAAAAGAATCATGGATTCTTTATAGTATTTGGAAAAGAACAGATGGAATAATAGGTAAATTTGTTTCAAGAATCCATATTAAAGAGGAAGCTTTAAAAGAAATGAGTGACTCAGAATTTATAAAATCAATAAAAATTTTAGAGGAATATAAAATCATCGAAATTGCAAAAGGTGGATACATATTAAAAGAAAAAATAAAAGTGATAGAAAATATTAATTAAAAAGATACAAAAGATAATTAAAAATAAAAGTGGAGGGAATTATAATGTCCTTCTTATAAAACCAAAGCACAAATACTCTAACAATAGTTTTCCTTATGACATCGTAATTTTCTTTTAGCTAGAATAAAATTTCGTACTTGTCAATCGGGAAAACGACAACAAGAAAAGAGTTAACTAGGGAGGAAAAAAATTGGAACAAACAAAATTAAGTTTAAAATATCAGATATTCTATGGCGTGGGAGTCAGCTATGCCATAGTAGATCAAATCTTTGCCCAGTGGGTGCTGTACTATTATCTGCCTCCTGAGAATTCAGGATTGACACCGATAATGGCACCGATCTTAATATCTTTGGCATTGATCATATCGAGATCTGTAGATATGATCTCAGATCCCTTGGTGGGATATTGGTCTGACAGAGTAGATACCAGATGGGGCAGGAGGATACCATTTATAGCAGCAGGAGCTGTACCCCTTGCACTATCTACCATTGCATTTTTTTATCCAGTATTGGGTAATGACTGGATGACATTTGTATATTTGATGTGTGTAGGGTCTGTATTTTTTGTATTTTATACCATAGTAGGAGCACCATATAATGCCATGATTCCAGAAATTGGTAATACTAAGGAAGAAAGGCTGAATCTATCTACCTGGCAGTCTGTATTCAGGCTGCTATACACTGCCCTGGCTATGATCTTACCAGGGATTTTGATAAAGGTTATAGGAGGGGGAGACACTCAGAAAGGTGTTAGAGGAATGGTTATTGTTCTGGCTTTATTCTCTGTCTTGCCAGCTCTAGTAACTATATTTGGTGTACCTGAAAAAAAACTATCTCATGGGAGAAAATCTACAGAATCTTTGAAAAATTCAATCAAGATAATATTTGAGGATAGGTCTTTTATCTATTATTTATTGGGATTACTATTTTTCTTCGTAGGGTTTAATACCCTCCGTGGAACCATGAACTATTTTGTAGAAGATGTCATGGGAATGGGGAAAGGAGCTATAACTCTGGCTTCAGCTATATTGTTTGGAATGTCAGCATTATTTTTCTACCCGACAAACAGACTATGTAAAAAGATAGGATATAAAAAACCTATGTTAATTTCATTGGTTATTTTAGTAATTACATCACTATTATTAAACTATCTTGGCAGAGGAGTGCCTGTTAAATACGGGTTTGCATTATTTGGATTGATTGGAATACCAGTTGCAGGAGCAGCCTTTATCTATCCGCCGGCAATGCTCAGTGAGATAGGGACTCGTATAACTAAGGACAGCGGGACCCAGGTAGAGGGGATGTGTTTTGGGATTCAAGGGTTTTTCCTGAAAATGGCATTTTTAGTATCAATAGCTACTCTGCCGATATTATTAGTGGCAGGGTCAGGAAGTTTGATAGATGCTATGACCTCAAAACCGCAAGGGGTAGAGAGAAGCGGTGTATATGCCACCACTATATTTTCGGCGATCTCCTTTGGGATTTCCTTTGTTTTTTATTATCTTTATCCAGAAAAACAAGTAGAGGAAGATAAGGTAAATAGTTAAAAATTAAGCAGGACTTAATTTTTTTGTGAAAAAAACAGGAAATTCATTGATTTTTCTTGACTTATATGTTATTATGAGTGAAGCTAATGTTTTTTTTTAGTGACCTCCAAAATTAATGAAATTTTATAGTTAAAAGGGAGATTATAATCACTTTAAAAGACCTTAGTGAGTAATAATTGGGAGGAAAATAATGAGCTTGAGAGATAGATTGATCGAAGAATGCAGAACATACCGTAGGGAAAATGGAGTTACACAAAGAGAGTTAGGAGAAAAATTAGGAAAACATACTTCAGCAGTAGGTAGATTTGAAATAGGGGCAATTGATCCTAGACTAAAATTTGTACAAAACCTATTGAACGCTATGGGAAAAGAAATTATCATAGTGGATAAAGTTAGATAAAGAAGAGTTAAGGATTGGTATATAGCTAATCCTTTTTTTTTAGAGTAAGATTAAATAAAAAAGGGAAACTGAGACGAATGTCCTATTGGCAGGATGGATATTAGTGTATAATACTGAAAGTTTATAAAAGGAGTGATGAAGAGATGAGAAAAATGATAACACTTATAATGGTTATTATGGCATTATTATTAACAGCATGTGGTGGAGAAAAGAAAGAAAAAGCAGAGGACAATGGGGCATTAAAAGTAGGATTAGTATTATCTACAGGTGGATTAGGAGATAAGTCATTCAATGACTCAGCCTATGCAGGATTAACAGAAGCAGAAGAAAAATTAGGAGTACAAATAAAATATGTAGAACCAGCAAATGTATCGGAATTTGATACATTTTTAAGACAATTTGCAGAAGCAGATTATGATCTAATAATTGGTATAGGATTCCAAATGAGAGATTCTATAGTTAAAGCAGCAGAAGAATATCCAGAGGTGCACTTCTTAATGGTAGATGAACCTATCGATATGCCTAATGTAATATCAGCTACATTCAATGAACCAGAGGGATCATTTGTTGCAGGAGCATTAGCTGGAATGATGACGGAAACAAATACAATAGGATTTATAGGTGGAATGGAAGTACCTCTTATTAAGAGATTTGGAGATGGATTTATGGCAGGAGCTAAATACATCAATTCTGAAATAACTACATTTGAAGCGTATGTTGGCGGGAACAGTCCATTTAACGACCCAGCTCGTGGAAAAGAGATGGCATTATCTATGATCGACAGTAAAGCAGACGTTGTATACCATGCAGCAGCAGGATCAGGAATGGGAGTGTTTGAAGCGGCTAAAGAAAGAGGAGTGTATGCAGTAGGTGTAGACTCTAATCAAGATGGTGTAGTACCTGGAACAGTACTTACTTCTATGTTGAAAAAAGTAGATAGAGCAGTATTTACTATAATCAAAGATACAAAGGAAAAAGGATTTACA
>DAOUPY010000542.1 GCA_030625925.1 Fusobacteriaceae bacterium
CTTCTGCTGATTTCCCCCGCTCAGGTTTTTTATAAGCTGGTCCATTGTAGGAGTCTTTATATTAAATTTAGATATAAATTCTTCCACTTCTATTTTTTCTTTTTTTTCATCTATTTTTTTATATGTATTTTCAAACTTCAATATGGAAGATAGACTCATATTTTCCTTTACAGAAAGTCCCAATAATAATCCATCCCCCTTTCTGTCTTCAGAAACATAGGCTATCTTATTTTTTAGTGCTTCTTGGGGAGAGTTTATCTCTACTCTTTTTCCATCTATGTGGATCTGGCCACTTGTTTTCTTGAAACATCCATATATTGTCTTAGCTAACTCTGTTCTTCCTGCTCCCATGAGTCCGGCTATTCCCAATATCTCACCTTTTTGAAGGGAAAAATTAATATCCTTTGTAACTTCACTGCTTAGATCTTCTACTCTTAAGGATACCTCTCCTAATTCCGTATCGATCCTGGGAAACTGGTCTTTTAATTTTCTTCCTACCATCTTTTCAATTATGTGATCTTCAGTTATATTCGCTACCACAGCTTCATCTATAAACTTTCCATCCCTCATAATGGTAGCGTGATCACATATTTCAAATATTTCTTTCAATCTATGGGATATATATACAATACTTTTATTTTCAGCTACCAGCTCTTTAATCACATTGAACAGGCTCTCTGTTTCAGTGTCTGTCAGGGCATCTGTAGGCTCGTCCATAACTATTATTTTGGCATTCTGAGAGAGAGCTTTCGCTATCTCTATCATTTGTTTTTCTCCGATACTGAGTTTTCCTACAAATTCTTTGGATGAATATTTCAGGTTTAATTTCTTTAAGATTATGTCTGCCTCACTGAACATCAGATTCCAATCTATTCTAAAATTTTTAGTCAATTCCCTTCCTAAAAAGATGTTTTCTGCTATGGAAAGGTGGTCTATTAGATTTAACTCCTGATGAATTATGGAGATCCCTGCATCCTGTGACTCTTTGGGACCATTAAATTCCACTTCTTTTCCATTGTGTTTGATGATTCCTGCATCCCTTTTATAGATCCCCGTCATTATTTTCATCATAGTTGATTTTCCCGCACCATTTTCACCAAGTAAAGCCATTACTTTTCCCTGATAAACATTTAATTTAGCTCCATCTAATGCTCTTACACCTGGAAAATCCTTAATTATTCCTGAAATTTCTAATATTTTTTCCATATATTTTTCTCCTTAGAATGTCACTCCTGATTTCAAAATAATATTAGCATATGGTGTACACTCTCCAGTTCTCACCACGGCTTTACTCTCCTTAGTTATTCCTTTAAATTCCTCATGGGATACCTCTACAATGGTGATCTCTCCACATTTTTTCTCTAATAACTTTAATAACTTAGCACAAAATTCTCCGCTTACTTCTTCCATCTCCTTAGCAATTATAACTTCTTCTACC
>DAOUPY010000190.1 GCA_030625925.1 Fusobacteriaceae bacterium
ATATAGTCTTATTATAGTTCTTCCAGTTGTATATTTCCCACATCCTGACTCCCCTACCAGTCCAAAAGTTTCACCTTTTTTTATATGAAAACTAATGTCATCTACAGCTTTTAGATGCTGCATCTTTTTTTTGAAAAAACCTGTATTTTTAGAAAAATACTTCTTTAGATTTTTTATCTCTATCAGAGTGTTATCGTTTTTATTCTCCATCTATCTAACCCCTCCCTTTAATTCCACTTTGGGAGAATCTGGATGAAGTAACCAGCACATAGATCTGTGTCCTTCCCCGCAGTGGAAAAATTCTGGCTGTTCCTCCATACATATGTTCATTGCATGTTCACACCTTGCTGCAAAAGGGCATCCCTTTGGAGGGTGTAATAGATCTGGCGGTGTTCCATCTATAGGCACCAATCTTTCTTTGTTCTCTATCTTAGGGATAGATTTTAATAATCCTACTGTATATGGATGCTTTGGATTGTAGAAGATATCCTCCACCTTTCCTTCCTCCATGATAAGTCCACCGTACATAACCAATACCCTGGAACAGACATCGGCTACAACCCCCAGATCATGTGTTATGAGTATTATAGATGTATTTAACTTATCTTTCAGTTCCTTCATAAGGTCTAATATTTGAGCCTGGATAGTAACATCTAGTGCTGTACTTGGTTCATCAGCAATAAGCAGATCCGGTTCACACGAAAGAGCAATGGCAATCATCACCCTTTGTCTCATCCCTCCACTGAATTCATGGGGATAGGCTTTTATCCTTTTTGCCGGGTCAGGTATTCCTACCAATGTTAACATCTCAATGGCCTTTTCCAGGGCTTCGGCTTTAGATACATTTTGATGTTTTCTAATAGCCTCCATAATCTGATCCCCTACAGTATATACAGGATTTAATGAAGTCATCGGGTCTTGAAATATCATAGCTATCTCATTTCCCCTTACACTCCTCATCTCTTTTTTATTTTTCTTTAAAAGGTCTTCCCCTTTAAATATTATTTCACCACTTTTTACAGTTCCCGGGTATTGCAGCAGTCCCATTATAGACATAGAGGTTATACTCTTTCCACTTCCTGATTCTCCTACAATCCCCAAGGCTTCTCCTTTATTTAAACTATAACTTACACCTCTTACAGCCTGTACTTCCCCTAGGTGGGTAAAAAATGAAGTTTTTACGTCCTTAAGTTCAATTAATTTTTCCATGTTTCCCCCCTATTTTCTTAATCTTGGATCCAACGCATCTCTAAGTCCATCCCCTAAAAAGTTAAATGCAAGCATTGTTATACTTATTGCCATTGATGGAAAAAGCAATTGATATGGATAAGTTCTTATTCCTGCCAAGGCATCACTGGCCAAGGTTCCCCACGATGCCTGGGGAGCACTTACTCCAAGCCCTATAAAACTTAAAAATGATTCTGTAAATATTGCATTTGGTATCATCATAGTCAGTGATACGATAATAGGTCCCATTGCATTTGGTATGATATGTCTGCTCAGTATCCTAAAATTTTTGGCTCCTAGAGTTTTAGCAGCCATAACATATTCATGTTGTTTTATACTTAAGGTTTGACCCCTTACAATCCTTGCCATCCTTACCCAGAAGGTGATTCCCATGGCTATTATAATTGTTTTTAATCCTGGAGCAATAATTACCATAAGTAAGATTACATACAGCAGTAATGGAATTGTACTTATTATATCCATTATTCTCGTCATTACTGCGTCTACTCTTCCACCTAAGTATCCAGATATTCCACCGTAAAATATTCCAATAAAGAAATTTACCAGAGTAGCCACTATTGCTACTGTAAGTGATATTCTAGCTCCATAAAGGACCCTTATGAAGAGGTCTCTTCCGTGGGTATCAGTTCCAAAGAAATAAGTTTTATTAAAAACCCTCTTCAATACCTCTGTTTCCTTATTTTCTACTAATATTTTATATTTTTGAATGTTTGGATTTTTCATAGCTAATTTGGCGTTTTTAAAATCCAATACTACCCGTTTCCCATCTACTTCATAGATTTTTTGTGAATTCATCATATCATTTTTCACAGGTCTCAATGAATCTAATAGTTCCCCGTCAGAAGTTACAGTAAATAACTTATATTCTGGATGTACATATATATAATTGGATTTATCTACTTCATATATATCAAATCTAGGAGCTATATTTCCAAATTTAAGATCTTGATCTTCATAACTAAATCTAGATACCATAGGTCCAAAAATTGCTGCTATAAATAATAAAATTATTACCACTAAGCCTATCATGGATAGTTTATTTTGTTTTAACCTTCTCCAAGCGTCCTGCCAATATGTAAGACTAGGTCTTATCTTCTTCTCACCTTTGATTTCCTCCGATGCTTTTTCCCATCTTTTATCCATACCTTCCCCCTTAATCATGTAATTTAATCCTAGGATCTATCAATACATAGATGATATCCACTAAAAACACCATAATTATATAAAATCCTGCATAAAAGATTGTTACTCCCATGATAACTGTATAGTCTCTATTTCCTACACTTTCTACGAAATATTTTCCCATTCCAGGTATAGCAAAGATCTTTTCGATAACAAATGATCCAGTCAAAATTCCTGCTACCATTGGTCCTACATAGGTAACTACTGGTAATAACGCATTTTTAAGAGCATGTTTTCCTATTACTACAAACTCTGATAACCCCTTGGCTCTGGCCGTCCTGATATAATCTTGCTGCAGCACCTCTAACATCGATGATCTGGTCAGCTTAGATACAAAAGCCAGGGAGAATCCAGAGAGAGCTATTACCGGTCCGATATAATGTTTCCAGGAAGTCAGGCCGAAAGATGGCAGTATCCCCAATTTTCCACTAAATATATATATGATCAGAGTTGCTATTACAAAACTTGGAATTGTCACCCCTAAAGTAGCTAATACTGTTACTATATAATCTTCCCATTTATTTTGCTTCATAGCAGATATTATTCCCAAGGGAATACCTATTATGAGTACCACTAATACAGCGGTTCCTCCTACCCTTGCAGATATTGGTAATCCGGCTTTTACTAAGTCAATTACGTCTACTCCTACTTTTTGAAACGAAGGCCCGAAATCAAAACTAAACACCCCTTTCATATAGTCGAAATATTGTACATGGAGTGGTGCATTCATGTTAAATTTGGCCTCTAATGCTGCTATTACTGCTGGCGGTAACGGTTTTTCCCTTGTAAAAGGTCCCCCAGGAATAGCGTGCATCAAGAAAAAAGTCGCTGTAATAACTATATACAGTGTGAATAACATTTGACCCAATCGTTTAAAAATAAACTTTCCCATTCTTTCCTCCCTTATTATTAGAATTTGCTTAACCTCAACATATCATTAGTGATACATATAACTATGAATATAGCACATAAATCCCAATAATCAAAATTTATAATCCTTATGAAACCCCCATTTTTATAACTTTACAGTTTCAATGTATAGTTTTTACACCAAATTTTAAGCACTAAAATCTCTAAAGAAGTAATTCGCCATGTGTTTTAGATTAATAAAATTTAATTTAATTTTAAATTATTTTCCCATATAAATTTTTAAATTTTCATAAACATTCGAATTGAAAAGGACTAAAAATAAAATTTATTTTTAGTCTTTTTTTATAATTGATGTGTTTTTATCATCGAAAAAATACATAGAAGACTTAATTTTTACAACAAACCACCTTCTTTAATCTCATTAGTATAAAACCCCTCCTAAAAAATTAGGAGGGGCTTACATTTTTACAATGAAATTTATACAACAGCTATAACAGATACTTCTACCAAGAGAGATTCCCTGGCCATGTTTGCTTCTACACAGGCTCTTGCCGGAGCAGTCCCTTCCTCCACCCAGCTGTCCCAGACTTCATTCATATCTTTGAATTGGTCCATATCTTTAATATAAACTGTAGCCGAAAGAATCTTGCTCTTATGACTTCCAATCTCAGCCAAAAGCTGATCTACCTTTTCTAAAGTTGTTCTTGTTTGCTCTGCCATCCCCTGGGTTTCATCTTTAGGAACCTGCCCGCATAGGTATGCCACATCATTATGAATCACTGCATGACTCATTCTTTTTTTAGTATTATGTCTTTTAATTCCCACTTAAATTCACTCCTCTATACTATCTAATATTATATTAACGATAAATTAAATTCTACAAATATTGCATATCTTTAAATCTTATCTAGTACTAAGAATTAAGCTCCTCTTTAGCCACTTCAGATTCCCTATTAAGCTCCTCTTCAGCCACTTCAGATTCCCTTTTGGTAAACTTACTCACAACAATCAATGAAATAAATGAACTGAGTATTCCTAAAAGTACATATGGTATGGTTGTTTTTAATAAAAATCCTGATAAACATGCCAAGAATCCCAAAATCATACTTGCTACTACTCCTTGAACAGTTAAAAAATTTGATTCTTTAAAAAAATAACCTAAAAATATAGGAGCTAATAATACCGAAGCTGAGAA
>DAOUPY010000248.1 GCA_030625925.1 Fusobacteriaceae bacterium
CCCAGATTAAAACCTTTTCTTTCGACACAGATTACACGGATTTTAAAATCTAATTTACACAGATCTTTTTCAGCACAAAGTCACGCTAAGAACGACCTTCGTGAATATCTTTTCCTCTTTTAAAATCCGTGTATACTTTAGTATCCGCGTTCTATGTGCAATTCGTGACTAAAATTTTGCATTCATTATCCCCATAAGTACTTTCTCAGGAGTTATAGGTAACTTTCTTATCCTTACCCCTGTAGCATTTGCTACTGCATCTGCAATGGCAGGAGCAGATGTATTGATTACTACCTCTCCTATTGATTTTGCACCAAATGGGCCTGTATGTTCAAAACTAGGTTTAAACTCTACCCTGATATCTCCTACATCACATCTAGATGGTATCTTATACTGCATGAATGTATCCGATATCATCTTACCTTTTTCATCATACTTTATATCCTCAAATAATGCCAGTCCTATCCCTTGGGCTACTCCTCCCTCTACCTGGATACGAGCCAGATTTGGATTGATCACTGTACCACAGTCAACTACTGCTGCATAATCTATCATTTCTACCTTACCAGTCTCCAGGTCAACCTCAACTTCAGCAAATCCTGCTATGAATGGCGGCGGTGAAGTATATCCGCCCCAAGTACCAGTGGTTATGATTTGATTCTGTCCTTCATATGATACCAGTCTATGTGCTATCTCATCCAGCGAGATCTCTTTCCCATCTTTTAACGACAGTGATTCCCCATTAAACTCGATATTTTCTGCCGGGATATCCAATATCTTAGAGGCCCCCTCTACTATCTTTTCTACCATGAGGTTAGCTGCTTTTATAACTGCATTCCCAGTTACATAGGTTCCGCTGGAAGCATAGGCCCCTTGATCATATGGATTTACATCTGTATCTGTACTATTTACTATTATCTTGGATACAGGCACGCATAATATCTCTGCAGCCATCTGGGCTGCTACCGTATCACACCCCTGCCCCATATCACTTACCCCTACTAATAATGTATAAAATCCATCATCATTTAATTTTAATGTTGCAGACGCCGTATCTATACCATGGATTCCAGATCCCTGCATAGTCACAGCCATCCCTATACCTCTGGCCTTTGTAGGAGATATCTTCTGCATAGGATATTTTTCATCCCATCCAATCATCTCCTTACCACGGGCAATACACTCATCCAGGGTACTGCTGTCTAACTTTATAGAGTTTTCTCCTACAAAACTATTCAAAGTAGGATTTACTTCTCCTTGTTTTACCAAGTTTTTCTCCCGTATCAGACTGGGATCCATATCCAGTTTTTTAGCTAACTCATTAACCGCTGATTCTAATGCAAACGTTCCCTGGGTGGCACCATACCCTCTAAAGGCTCCCGCTGTTGTCATATTGGTATAGACCACTTCTCCATAAAATCTACGTGCTTTGGCTCTATACATAGGCAGTGTTTTTTGACCTACTACACTAAATACCGTCCATGCATGTTCACCATATGCTCCTGTATTGGATAATCCATGTATATCTACAGCATTTATTATCCCATCCTTAGTAGCCCCTAATTTAACAGTTAATTTCATCTCATGTCTGGTAGTGGTACAAGTATGAGTTTCCTTTCTGTTATATACCAATTTTGCAGGTTTCCCGGTTACCTTTGTTATAAGTGCAGGATAGATCTCCATTGGAGCAGTTTGTTTACCACCGAATCCTCCTCCTACACGGGGTTTTATAACTTTTATCTTACTCCTTGGAATATCTAGTATCTTAGATATGTGCCTTCTCACATGAAACGGTATCTGAGTAGAAGTGATTATATTCATCCTGCTTTGAAAATCCATATAGGTAACCGCTATATAATTTTCCATCATCCCATGGATCTGGGCCTGTGTATGATAGCTGTGCTCTATCACTATATCTGAATTTGCCATTTCTTTTTCTATATCCCCTTCTACAAGCAGATCCTGGGCAGCTATATTTCTCAGGTGTTCATTCCCGTAGTTAAAACTTGTGTATGGTTTTTCAGTATGTATTATACTCTTATGATCTATGGCTTTTTCAAAGTCCAATACAGGTTCTAATATTTCATAATCTACCTTTATTAGTTTCATAGCCTTTAATACAGACTCCTCATCTTTTCCTGCTACTATAGCTACTTCATCTCCTACATACCTTACATATTCTCCCAATATTCTCCTGTCATGGGGAGATGGTTCAGGGAAAGACTGCCCAGCCAGAGTAAATCTTTTATCAGTTACATCTTTATATGTCAATATACACTCTATCCCCTCTATCTTAGAAGCTATAGTTGTATCTATATTTTTTATCCTGGCAAAAGCATGGGGACTACGCAATAGTTTAACAGTGAGATAGTTGTGTCCCAATGCAATATCTTCAGTATAGGATGATACGCCCTTAATAAGCCCCATCCCGTCTATCTTTTGTATTCCTTTACCAACATATCCCATTATTTTACCTCCATATATTTTTTAACTGCTCTAAGCTGTCCCATATACCCGGTACATCTGCATAGGTTTCCAGTTAAATAATGTTTTATCTCATCTATTGTAGGAGATTCCAATTCCCTTTTCATAGCTATCACAGTCAGAGTGAACCCAGGAGAACAATACCCACATTGATCTGCTCCCTCACCGGTCAAAACCTCAGCAAATTTTTCCACCTCTACACTCTCTCCCTCTAAGGTGGTAATGTCTTTTCCGATCCCTCTCACAGCCAATGTTGAACAAGAAAGGGTTGGAACCCCATTTAATAATACTGTACACAGACCACAAGAACCAGTTTCGCACCCCTTTCTTACATTTAGATATCCTATCTTTTGTAATGCTTTTTGAAGATATTCTCCCTCTTTTATCGTTACCTCTTTATTTATTCCATTTATTTTTAATTTTATTTCCATTGTTTTCAACTCCACTTTTATTTTTTACTCCTCCCTCTTACGGTTTCTCTAAAAATAGAGAAACCAAAGCTTATACTGGTGTATTTACTTCTTTTCTCTAGTGTTAGAGAAAAAATAAGAATAAAAGAGTTAGCTAGATTTTTTTAGATTTTTAATTCTTTTAATCCTTTATAAATTTGTGCAATCTGCGACTAATATTTCATTTTTTACTTATCACTTTTTAATTCTTCTATACATCTTCTAATTAAAACTTTTGCTATCATCTCTCTGTATTCTCCGCTGGCTCTCATATTTGTTCCAAACTTTACCTCACTTACCATCTCTTCTATTTTTTCATCTATTTTACCACCATTTACTAAGGCTTCCTCACTAATAGTTTTTACCACTGCTCTTCCAGGTCTGGCTCCTACAGCCACTCTGTATTCCCCACCTAAGTAGGAGACAGCACAATTTAAGACAGCATAGTCACTCTTTGAATTTCTCATAGCTTTAAAGACTGCCCTTTTCCCATCTTTTTTAATTATAATCCTGACTAATATATCTTTAGGCACCTTTTCTTCAGCCAAATACTCCTCTAAGGGTATTATCCCCCCCTTATATAACTCTATATGAGTATCTAATGATAGGAGTGCTGTTATAAAGTCTGAAAACCCATATTTAGAAGCTGCAGTAGCTCCTGCTGTTATAACAGATCTTAACTGAATTCCTACTATCTCTTCCACTGATTTGGCCACTATCCCACTAAAATGTTCTTTCAACAACTTATTTATTTCAATACTCCTAAAAGTCGTCATAGGGCCTATCTCTATATTATTTTCATCTTCC
>DAOUPY010000046.1 GCA_030625925.1 Fusobacteriaceae bacterium
TGAAACTTTGTTTAAAGGATAAAAAGTATTTCGAAAAATTTAAAAATAAGACTATAACTTTTCCATTTGTACAAAAGATATTTTATACAATAGAGCAAAATGGAGAACAAAACTATATACAAGAACTGCTGCGTGGAAAAATTTTTAAGTTGGAAGAGGAAGAAGAGGAGATAATTCTTAATATATCTACAGAACTTTCGGCTAAAACTGAAGATGATATTATAAATACTTATGTTGAGATTTATAAGAGATGGTTCATAAAAGAGATCGATGAAAAGATGGAATTTTTTAAAAAAAATGATATAAAATCATTTTTAAACTGTAAAAAAATAAGGGAAAAAATAATTGGTGATATAAAGATAGATGATTTAGAGGAAAATTATAAAGAATTTATTTCTATGAAAATTTGATTTGTGATGTGTTGAGGAGGCAAGATGAAAGATTTTATTAAAAACGTGAAAGTCCGTGAAATTATAAAGAAGGCGTTAGAAGACAAAATTATGTCTTTTGAGGAGATAAACAGTAAACTTCAAGATGATTTTGCTCCAGAAAAAATAGAAACCCTGATTAATGGAATGATAAATCAAGGGATAAAAGTAGTAAGTGAAAAAGATTTGAAGAAAAAGGCAGAAACTAAGGGGAAAACCGCTAAAACAACTAAAACTAAATCAATGATAGTAAAAACTTCTCTTCCAGAAGATGACTCTGGATTTGATCCTAAAAAAGTAAAGGAAGTAACTAAAGAAGAATTAGATACAAAGAACTTACTTGTAGGTGGAGTGTCTGTAGATGAACCTATAAAGATGTACCTGCGTGAAATTGGTCAGGTTCCATTATTAAAACATGCTCAGGAGATAGAATTAGCTAAATTATCCGACGATGGGGATGAATGGGCTAAAAACCAGCTTGTAGAAGCCAATTTAAGACTGGTAGTAAGTATAGCTAAAAAACATACCAATAGAGGTCTTAAATTATTGGATCTAATCCAAGAAGGAAATATTGGTCTGATGAAAGCTGTTGGAAAATTTGAACATGCCAAAGGATATAAGTTTTCAACATATGCAACGTGGTGGATTCGTCAAGCTATAACAAGAGCTATAGCTGACCAAGGTAGAACTATAAGAATACCGGTACATATGATCGAAACTATAAATAAGATAAAGAAGGAAGCCAGGATCTATCTGCAAGAGACAGGTAAGGAAGCTACACCTGAAATTTTAGGTAATAGGTTGGGAATGGAAACTGAAAAGGTAAAAACCATTTTAGAGATGAACCAGGATCCGATTTCATTGGAAACTCCGGTAGGAAGTGAGGAAGACAGTGAATTAGGAGATTTCGTAGAAGACAACAATATGCTGAGTCCATACGAAGAAACTCATAAGACTCTATTGAAGGAACAATTAAATGATGTATTGTCTAGTTTAAGTGATAGAGAAGAAAAAGTCTTAAGATTCAGGTATGGTTTAGACGACGGCTGTCCCAGAACTTTGGAAGAAGTTGGAAAGATATTTAAAGTAACTAGGGAAAGAATCAGACAAATTGAGGTAAAGGCCTTGAGGAAGTTGAGGCATCCCAGCAGAAGAAAGAAATTAGAAGATTTTAAAACAGTCTAAGATTTGATATCAATAAGAAAGAAAAAAAGTTTATCTGCAAAGCAGATAAACTTTTTTTTAATTTCTTAAAGAAAACCAATGGGTAATATTTTTCTTTTTAGTAGGGTTTCTATATTTATGAGCTTGAAATTTTTCAATATAGATAGAATCTCCTTCATTTAAAGTGTAAAGTTTGTTGTTTAATTCGATTTCTAAACTCCCCTCGATAACAACTCCTACCTCATCGTAGTTATGTCCCCAAGAAAAATCACTATGTTGATTGTCATCGGAAATAGTGATAGATATACCATTTAACGCATGGTTAGCATTGGTCAATGTCTCAATATTAATATCTCCTTGTTCCGATTCAAAGATAGATTTTCTTTCAATTTTTCTAGTAATTGGAGACTGTTCATTGACATCCTGTAAAACTTCCATAAGGTTAACTTCTAAAGCTTCACAAATCTGTTGAAGGTTACTGATAGACGGACTATTTTGTCCTCTTTCGATATTACTGATAAATCCAACTGACAGGCTTGTTTTAGCTGAAAGATCTTTGATAGTCATTTTTTGTTCTTTTCTAAAAAATTTAATCTTTTCTCCTAAATTCAAGGTTTGTTCCTCCTAAATCTAAATGTTAATCTATATTTTACGTTTATCCTAGTGTTTTTAATTTTAAAATGATCTATGCACATAAAGAATATAGACCAATTTTCAAGTCAAAACGTAATATTTTGAAACATTGTATTTTATTTAACACTTCATTATATCATAAAAATTAATATATTAAAAATTGAAGTTTCTACACTTAATTCAAAAAAATGAATTTTATTAAACCAAATAAGTCCATAGTCGTTAAGTTATAATTAATTTTTGGTAAATATGTTTGATTAAATTGTTTTTTTTTTGAAAAAAGCACACTTTTATTCACAAAAGTGAATTTTTTATTTGAATATAGTGAATTTTATGCTATACTAAACAGGTTCGTCAGATAAAATTGTTCATTGAAACAATTAAAATATTTAGGAGGAAAAAAATTATGGAAATGTTAAAAGGTATTGCATTATTATTATTAGTGCTTTCAATATTCTCTTTATTCAGTTTAAAAATGCCAAAAGGTATGAAAGCAATGGGAGCATTAGCAAATGCAGCAGTAGCAACTTTTTTAGTCGAAGCTTTTCAAAGATATGTTGGTGGAGATTTAATTGGAATAGAATTTTTAGGTAAAGTCGGAGATTCGTCAGGATCAATGGGTGGAGTAGCAGCAGCTACCTTAGTTGCATTGGCTTTAGGTGTATCACCAGTTTATGCAATGTTAATAGGTGCAGCGGTATTAGGTTACGGAATAATACCTGGATTTGTAGCAGGATATGTATTGGCGTTTATAGTACCTAAAATTGAGAAAAAAGCACCAGCAGGATTAGACTTAATAATTTGTTTAACATTGGTAGCACCAGCAGCAAGAGGAATAGCGTTATTAGCTGATCCAGTAGTTAACCAAACATTATTGAACATTGGTTCTGTAATTACAGTGGCAACTACTAAAAGTCCAATGGTAATGGGAATTGTTTTAGGTGGAGTAATCACAGTAGTAGCAACAGCACCACTTAGTTCAATGGCACTTACGGCAATGTTAGGATTAACAGGATTACCAATGGCGATAGGAGCTTTAGCAGTAATGGGATCATCTTTCTTAAACCCTGTTTTATTCCACAGATTAAAATTAGGAAATAAAGAGACTGTAATAGCAGTAGCTATTGAGCCGTTAACGCAGGCTGACGTTATCTCTGTAAACCCAATTCCAGTATTTGTTACAAACTTTATTGGGGGAGCTTTAGCAGGATTAGTAGTAGTTCACTTTGGTTTAATCAACAATGCAGTAGGAACAGCAACACCAATAGCAGGTTTAGCAGTAATGTTTGGATTTAATCCAGCAGGAACTGTAATCAAAGCAGCTTTATTATGTGCAGCAGCAGGAGCATTTAGTGGATATTTAGGATCAATTATCTTTAAAAATTATAAAATAATACCAGCTGATGTTGTTAGAGGAACAAAATAAAATTAAAATAGTTATAAAATAATGATAGGTTTAGGGGTTCTTTCTAAACCTATTTATAATTTTCAAAGTACAGTATGAACTATTTTAGTCCTTAAAAGGCTATAAATGCACAATAATACGAACTTTATATGGAAGAAAGTTTGTAAAATATAAAAATTATGTTATAATATAGTATAAAAAAATTTATTTTATTGAATTATTTGAAATTCAGAAAAAACTTAGGAGGAAGCAGTTATGGATTCGTTAAAAGAATTATTTAAGATAGGAAATGGACCATCTAGTTCGCATACTATGGGACCAGAAAGAGCAGCAAAGAGATTTAAGATGGAGAACCCTGATGCAGTTAGTTTTAAGGTAGAATTATATGGATCATTGGCAGCTACAGGTAAAGGACATTTAACTGACTGGGTTATCGAAGAAACTTTAAAGCCTAAGGCTACAGAGATAGTTTGGATGGCGGATTTTGTTCATGAGTTTCATACAAATGGAATGAAATTTATAGCTGTAGATAAAGATGGAAACGATACTAAAGAATGGTTAGTATTCTCTGTAGGAGGAGGAACTATCGTAGAAGATGGTCAAGCTAGAGGAGGATCAAATAAAATTTATCCGTTGACAACTATGGATGAAGTAATAAAGTGGTGTAAGAAAAATCAAAAAGAATTATGGGAATATGTAGCAGAGATGGAAGATTCTTCTATTTGGGCATTCTTAGAGAGAACTTGGGAAGCTATGGAAGATTCTGTAAAGGCGGGTCTTTCAAAGACTGGAGTATTACCAGGAACTATTAAATATCCAAGAAAAGCTCAAATGTTTTATAGAAAAGCCAGAAGAGATGATTCAAGAACTAGTTATTTAGGAAAAATATTTGCTTATACATTGGCAGTATCAGAGGAAAACGGTGGAGGTGGAAGAGTAGTTACTGCTCCTACATGTGGTGCCGCTGGAATCATCCCAGGATTATTATATGCTTTAAAAGAAGAGCATAACTTATCTATGGAAGAAACTTTAAGAGGTCTTGCAATTGCAGGATTAATTGGAAACTTAATCAAAGAAAATGCAACTATATCTGGAGCAGAAGGTGGATGTCAGGCTGAAGTAGGAGCCGGATGTGCAATGGCAGCAGGAATGGCAGCATTTATCTTAGGTGGATCTTTAGATCAAATAGAGTATGCAGCAGAGATGGCATTAGAGCATCACTTAGGTCTTACATGTGACCCAGTGGGAGGATATGTGCAAATTCCTTGTATCGAAAGAAATGCAGCAGCAGCAGTTAGAGCATTAGATGCAGCTAATTATACATTATTTACAGACGGTCAGCATACAGTTAGTTTTGATAAGGTAGTACTTACGATGAAGCAAACTGGTCTTGATATGAAAAGTGAATATAAGGAAACATCATTAGGCGGATTAGCTAAATTTGATTTCAATGCAAACTGCTAATTAAAATAAATAAATAAATTAAGTATTTAACTATCGAGATAAATATCTAGTATGCTTGATTAACTGAGAGGCAGTTCCTATTGGGCTGCCTCTATTTTAATTTTAAATTCATTGAAAGAGTTTAAAATCTTTGGTACTATATATAATAGTAAAAAAATATATTTGGAGTTGGGAAGATGAAAATAGATGTTAAAGATATTAAAAATATAGAGGATACGATAGATATGAGAAGTTTTGAAATGATGGCTGAAACTTCTACTCCTATTGAATTTAAAGATTTAATATTAAATTTAGATGGGAAAAAAATAGATGAAATAAGTGGAAGAGTTGAAAGATTCGACCATAAAAATATCGGAAATTTTTATGAGAATACTGTAGAAAATTACTTGAGAGAACTATCTTCTATAAAATCTATAAAAAAAGAAAAAATATCGGAATTAATTAAAAATATTCAGAATGGTGATACTCCTTCCAGGGAAATCTTGATGGAAGGGTCGTTAAAATTAGTGGCTAAAACAGCTCTTTATTATTCTAAGGTAGGGACAAGTTACGTAGAGTTAGTTCAAGACGGCCTTATAGGGATAGTTAATGCCATAGATAACTATGATTTAGACTGTTCTATGGAATTTTCTGAATATATGGAATTTTGGATAAAATATGAGATGATTCAAAGCAATAAGGAAATTGTAGAAGAATTGAAATCACCTGTGGTAGCTTATTTTAAAAATATGAAGGTAGAAGTGTATAAGTCACAGAATAAAATTATCAATTCAGAGATGAAAGAAGTGAACTCAGAAGAGATAAAGAAAGTTTTAAATATGGAGATAGAAGAATTTGAAAATTTACAAAAAATTAATGATTATGGATTTTTAATAAAAAAAGAAGATAAAGAGAAAGCGGAAGTATATAAGAGTATTGCTGAGATAGATATGGAGCTGGAAAAGTTGGAAAAATTGATGGCTGTGTCTAATTTAGCTAATAAATTTACATCCACTGAGATAAAAATATTAGATCTATACTATGGACTCAGCGGGAAGAGAAAATACTTTGAGGAGATTGGTGAGATCTTAGACATGCAGCCGTCTAAGGTAAAATCAGAAATAGAAAAACTTATGATAAAATTAAAGTACAATGGAAAGAAGGTATGGATCGATGAAAATTAAGAGTTTGGTAAAAAAATTAGAAAAAAAATTTCCTAAAAATATAGCTGAATCTTGGGACAACATAGGTCTTTTGGTCGGGGATGAAAATAGGGAGATAACAAAGGTACAGATCTCTTTAGATGCCACAGAAGAGGCGATAGATCATGCCATAGAAGTGGGAGCAAACCTTATCATAACCCACCATCCAATCATATTCAGTGGTGTAAAAAATATTACTTCTAAAAATATCATGGGTAGAAAACTTTTAAAATTAATCGAGAATAAGATTGCGGTATACTCTATGCATACAAACTTAGATTCGGCCAAAGGTGGACTGAACCAGTATATTTGTGAAAAATTAGGAGTAGAAACATCCAAGATTTTAGATGAAAAATATATGGATATGTACTTATTGTCAGTCTATATAAAGGTAGAATTTGAGGAAAGGTTAAAATCGAAAGTAGAGGAATTTGGACTGGAGTATAAAGGGTATAAAAATGTATATTATACCTCTGATTCTGTAGAAAATTTTGAAAAGGCAGAGGGTAAAGAAAAGGTTAGGAATAAAAACAAAAAAATAAGTATCTTAGGGGAAAAAGGGAAATTGTCTAATCTTTTAAATGAAATAAAAAAAATTCATCCCTATGATGAGGTTGCTTATGAAATGATAAAAACAGAAAATAAGATTTCTTTAGGTGGATTGGGAAGGATATATAACCTGTCTGAAAAGGTGGAGTTAGGCAGCTATTTAGAGGTTGTTAAGGATAAGTTGTCTCTTACCAATGTAAGGGTAGTGGGAGAATTGGATAAAAAAATAAAGAAAATAGCTGTAGTAAATGGTGGAGGAGCTAGTTTTTTAGGCGGATTGGAAAAAATAGGTGTTGACCTTTTTATAACAGGTGATATAAAATATCATGAAGCCTTGGATGCTAGGGAGATGGGGTTATCTATCTTTGATATCGGACACTATGAAAGTGAATATTTCTTCACTGAGATAATAGAAAGAGATTGTGATGCTTTAGAGGTAGAGATCTATAATGATCAGCCAGTATTTAAGAGTTTATAAAATTAGGAGGATCCTATGATAAAAAGAATAGTGTTTCTAATCCTTGTAGTGTTTACATTTTCCTTTGGACAGATAAATGATAATGGGAACTACTTGACGGCAGAAGAGAAACAAGAAATCGAAAAAAAATTATCAGAGATTGAAAAAAACGGAGATATAGTGTATCATATAAATCTTGGCAGAAAAATGGATGAAAAAAATATCGTTGAAAAAGCGATAATTTTGGACATAATTCCAGACGGGAAAAACGACATTAATGTAAAATTAAAGTTTACCCAAGATATAGATACCAGTGCTTACGAGGAAGAGATCGATAATTTATTGATTGAAGGGGAAGGAGCAATAGTAAAAAAAGAGTATAAGAAGTTTATACTGAGTGTTTTGAATGTATCAGAAAAAATTGTGGATGACATAGAGGTAGATAAACAGGAAATCCAAAAACAAGAAGTGAAAAAAACATTCATTGAAAATAAATTTGCAGGATTATTGATCTTGATATTTATGGCCATAGCTATTTTTGTAACTTTAAGATTTATAAAAATGGGTGGAATTAGAAAAAAATAATTATTAACTGACAGTTAATAACTAGGTGTTAGAGTCAGTCGCCGCTGGAGTAATCCAGGGGAGGAACGTCCGGGCTCCGCAGGGCAATGAAGGCAGCTAACGGCTGCTGAGGGAAACCTTAAGGAAAGTGCCACAGAAAATAGACCGCCTATGAACTTGTTTTGTAGGTAAGGGTGAAAAGGTGGGGTAAGAGCCCACCAGTGCATTCGGAAACGTTTGTAGCTTGGTAAACCCCTTCTGGAGCAAGACCGAAGAAAGGTCATTATGAGACTGCCCGTCTCGATCTTTAGGTGTGTCGCTTGAGCCTATAAGCAATTATAGGCCTAGATAAATGATTGACCAACGACAAAACCCGGCGTATCCTAACACCTATTTATCATAAATAACTCTTTTATTCTTATTTTTTCCCTTTATTGAAGGGAAAAGAAGTAGGAATAGAAAGTAATAATAGCCCCTTCTAAATTGGCTTAGCTGATTTAG
>DAOUPY010000179.1 GCA_030625925.1 Fusobacteriaceae bacterium
CACCATGTAGAATCGGGAACAAGAGATTATTGGAGATGCTGGAAAAAATAACTAAAGGTAACGGAACTATGGAAGACCTTGAGTTAATGAAGGAACTATCTGAAACAATAAAGGACACTTCATTATGCGGATTAGGTCAAACAGCTCCTAACCCTATCCTTTCAACTTTAAATAATTTCTGGGATGAATATGTAGCCCATATAGTAGACAAAAGATGTCCTGCAGGATCATGTGAAGATTTATTAACTTATTCAATCAACGATAAATGTATTGGCTGTACAGCGTGTGCCAGAGTATGTCCGGTTAACTGTATTTCAGGGAAAGTTAAAGAAATGCATGTAATTGATACTGAAAAATGTATCAAGTGTGGAGCTTGTTATGATAAGTGTAAATTTGGAGCTATAGACAGAGGATAAAATTTTAATCAAAAGGGAGTGTGTAAAAAACCAATGGAATTAATAAATGTTATCATAGATGGTAAATCAATAGCAGTTCCCAAGGGAGCGACGATACTTTCTGCTGCTGAATCGTTAGGAATTTCTATTCCTACATTATGTCATTTACAAATGGGTGAAAATGATTATAAAAATGATTGTGCATCATGTAGAATATGTGTCGTAGAGGTAGAGGGAAGAAGAAATTTAGCACCTTCTTGTGCTACTCCAGTTCATGAAGGAATGGTAGTAAAAACCAATACAATGAATGTAATGCAAAAAAGAAGAACTATAATGGAACTGATGTTATCGGATCACCCTAAGGACTGTTTATCATGTTCTAAAAATGGAGAGTGTGAGCTGCAGGATTTAGCTGTTCAATTAGGTGTAAGAGAGGTAAGATTTGAAGGAGAAATGTCGACTTATAGACCTGACTACTCAGCGTCTATCATAAGAGACATGGATAAATGTATCATGTGCAGAAGATGTGAAACTATGTGTAATGATGTGCAGACTGTAGGAGCATTATCAGGAGTAAATAGAGGATTTGATTCTGTAGTTGCACCGGCATTCGAGAAAAATTTAGAAGACAGTGTATGCACTTACTGTGGTCAATGTGTAGCAGTATGTCCGGTAGGAGCATTGCATGAAAGGGATAATACTTGGAAGTTGGTAAAAGATCTAGCTGACCCTAAGAAAAAAGTAATAGTTCAAGTTGCACCGGCAGTAAGAGTAGCTTTAGGTGAAGAATTTGGGGAAGAGCCTGGAACTAATGTAACTGGAAAAATGGTAACAGGACTTAGACAATTGGGATTCGATCAAGTATTTGATACTAACTGGGCTGCTGACCTTACTATAATGGAAGAAGCTTCCGAATTTAAAGATAGATTAGAAAGATTTTTAGCAGGAGATAAGGACGTAAAATTACCATTATTGACTTCTTGCTGCCCGGCATGGGTAAAATTCTTTGAGCATAACTATCAAGATATGTTAGATGTACCATCTTCAGCTAAATCACCTCAACAAATGTTCGGTGCAGTTGCTAAAGGAATCTGGGCTAAGGAAGAAGGAATCCCAAGGGAAGACCTTATAGTGGTATCTGTAATGCCATGTTTAGCTAAAAAATATGAGGCTTCTAGAGACGAGTTTAAAGTGGATGGAAATCCAGATGTGGATTATTCCATCACAACTAGAGAATTAGCTAAGTTATTAAAGCAGGCTAATATAGATTTAACAATATTAGAAACTTCTAAATTTGATAATCCATTGGGAGAATCATCTGGAGCAGCTGATATATTTGGTAGAACTGGTGGGGTAATTGAAGCCGCTGTTAGAACTGCATACGAATGGGTGACAGGAGAAACTTTAGAAAACTTAGACTTTAAAGCATTAAGAGGATTTGAAGGATTTAGATCGGCTACCGTAAAGGTAGGAGACTTAGATCTTAATATCGGAATAGCTCATGGTTTAGGAGAAGCTAGAAAGATGTTAGATAAGATAAGAGCAGGAGAAGCTAACTATCATGCTATAGAAATAATGGCATGTAAGGGTGGATGCGTAGGTGGAGGGGGACAACCTTACCATCATGGTGACTTTAGTGTAGTTACTAGAAGAGCAGAAGGACTTCAAAATATAGACGATAACAAAACTTTGAGAAAATCTCATGAAAATAAATTTGTTCAATCAATCTATGAAAATCATTTAGGTAAACCATTAAGCCATAAGGCACATGACTTATTACATACTAAATATTTTCCAAAACATAAAATATAAAATAAAAAGTCAGCGAATTTCGCTGACTTTTTTCGTATTGCTTTGAATTTATATGAAATTTAAGCAGAATAAACCTGTTGTTATTAAGTATAAAAAGAGTGGAAATGGTAATAAAAAAGGATAGAATCGTTAAAAATAGAGTGTGGATGATCAAAATATTAAAATGTAAAGTATACCTTTAAAAATTGAAAAAATCTGACGAATATGCTATACTTCTAGGTAATGAACTAAGGGGTGGTGGATGATGAAATTAGTTTCGCTTATATTGGCAGCAGGTAAAGGAACGAGGATGAAATCTGATTTACCAAAGGTTGTTCACAAAGTAAATGGGATACCTATGGTAAAAAAAATAATGAATATATTAGATGAATTGAAAGTAGAAAAAAACATATTGATACTAGGACATAAAAAAGAAGTTGTCCTAAAAAGTGCAGGGGAAGAAAATTTCTACGTTGTTCAAGAGGAACAGCTTGGTACAGGTCATGCAGTAATGATGGCTAAAGATGTGTTGAAAGATTATGATGGTAATGTAATGGTAGTATGCGGAGATACTCCCTTATTGAGATCGGAAACTTTAAAAAAACTCTATGATAAACATATAGCTACCAAGGCAGCTACAACTATTTTAACATCTATCTATGAAAATCCTTTTGGATATGGAAGGATAGTAAAAAAGAATGGTTTAGTAAAAGCCATAGTGGAGCAAAAAGAGGCTGATTTTGAAATTCAGGCTATAAAAGAAGTAAATGCAGGTGTGTATGTATTTAACAGTAAAAAACTGTTTGAAGCCCTGTCTAAAATGGACAACAATAATGCCCAAGGGGAATATTATTTAACAGATGTAATAAAGATTCAAGTAGAGCAAAAAGAAGTCGTAGAAAGTTTCACCTTGGAGGACAATGAAGAAATTCTAGGTGTTAACTCTAAGGTACAATTAGCTCAGGCGGAAGAAGTGCTGAGAATGAGAAAAAATATTGCTCTCATGGAAGAAGGAGCAATTTTAATAGATCCCAAAACTACATATGTAGAAGAAAGTGTAAAAATAGGAAAAGATACAGTCGTTCATCCAGGAGCAGTTCTTCAGGGAGAAACTGTTATCGGAGAGAACAGTGAAATAATAGGTAATACAAGAATAATAGATTCTAAAGTGGGAGAGAATGTAAGGATAGAATCTTCAGTAATAGAGGAATCAATAGTAGAAGATAAGGTTACAATAGGACCCTTTGCTCATCTAAGAGCTAAGACCCACTTAAAAGAAGGTGTACACATAGGAAACTTTGTTGAGACAAAAAAATCTACCTTAGAAAAAGGCGTTAAAGCTGGTCATTTAACGTATTTGGGAGATGCTGAAATAGGTGAAAATACCAATATAGGAGCAGGAACCATAACTTGTAACTATGACGGGGTTAATAAACATAAAACAGTAATAGGGAAGAATGTATTTGTTGGAAGCGATACTGAATTAGTAGCTCCTATCAATATAGGGGATTCAGCGGTAATAGGAGCTGGATCTGTAATTACTAAGGATGTACCTGCTAGAGCGTTAGCAGTGGCTAGGGGAAGACAGATTATTAAGAAGGAGTGGACTAAATAACCATGATTAAGAATGCCAAGAATGTAAAGATTTTTACTGGAACATCAAATGTTAGTTTAGCAAATAAAATTGTAGAACATTTAGGAGTACCTTTAGGTAAGTCAGAAATACTTAGATTTGCAGATGGAGAAATTCTTACTAAGATCCATGAGACGGTTAGAGGTTGTCATGTATTCATAATTCAACCAACAACAGAGCCGGTAAATGAAAGTATAATGGAGTTATTAATATTTATTGATGCACTAAAAAGAGCCTCAGCAAAAGAAATCAGTGTAGTTATGCCATATTATGGATATGCTAGACAAGATAGAAAAGCCAGCCCAAGAGAGCCTATTACATCTAAGTTAGTGGCTAATTTACTTACAACAGCAGGAGCTACAAGAATAATGACTATGGACTTACATGCCAACCAAATCCAAGGATTCTTTGATATTCCAGTAGACCATTTTAAGGCATTACCTCTTTTAGCAAGAAACTTTATCGAACATGGATTAAAGGGAGATGACGTAGTAGTAGTATCTCCAGATATCGGTGGGGTAAAAAGAGCTAGACAATTAGCTAAATGGTTGGATTGTAAGATTGCAATCATAGACAAGAGAAGACCAAAACCTAATATGTCAGAGATCATGAATATAATAGGAGAGGTAGAGGGAAAAACAGCTATCTTTATAGATGATATGATCGATACAGCTGGAACTATCACTAATGGAGCACAAGCTATCATGGATATGGGAGCAATAGCTTCTTATGCTTGTTGTACTCATGCAGTATTCTCAGGACCTGCAATGGAAAGATTAGAAGCATCACCACTTAAGAAGATCATAATCACAGATACTATCGAAATACCTGAAGA
>DAOUPY010000130.1 GCA_030625925.1 Fusobacteriaceae bacterium
AAATTCTACAATTAATCTAGCCGGAAGAGCATCTAAACCTTCTATTTTTGATGGAAAACAATAGACTTTAAATCCATTGGTAGGAATTTTATCTAGATTACATAGATTTTCAATAGCATATTTTTTAGCTTTGCCTAATAATTTATCTATAGTTCCATGATTTTTGTTTTTGCCAATACCAAGAGCATCAATTCCAACCATATTTATGTTTAAATCGATTAATTTTTGTACAAGTTCCATGGATATTTCTGGATGGTCTGCATATCTATCTTCCATCAAATATTTGCTCCAATTAGTTTGAAAAAAAATAAATTCCCCACCTTTTATAAGGGAAAGATCAACATCTTTTATCTCAATGGGTCTATCAATGATATTGGAAACATCATATTTAACTCCTTTTCCAATTAGTCTCTCTAAAGGGATCTCTACTCCAACTCCCATTACATCAATATGAGTTCCCATATTGTGAGTGGCAATACTATATTCAATAGTTTTATATTCTGACTTTGTTCCTTCATTACAAACAATTTCTTTTACACTAAGAGCAGGTGATCCGGTCCTGTATATTTTTCCTATTTTAGTTTCTTGAGTTATATCAATAAGCATAAGTTCCCTCCATTTCATAAAAATCATTTCATAAATTATATCATAATTTTTGAATTTCAAAAATAATATTTGTTATTAAAAATAAGGACGCGGCACCCCAGCTCTAGGAAATACCGCATCCTTATTTTATTTGTATTATATCAAGTTGGGACCCTATAATTTCCTGCCCTTATATGTTGTATGTAAAAGAACGTGTGCCTTATGCCCGTTAGGTTCTCCCAAGAATTCTTCGTACAATTTAATTATTGCAGGATTTTTATGGGAAGATCTATGTTCTTTACCACTGTCTATAGTATATAGAGCATCCATTCTTTTTTGTTTTGTCTCTTTAGTTTTTTCTATTGGCTGTCCTCCGCCACCGATACAACCTCCAGGACACCCCATTATTTCAACGAAGGTATAATCCGATTTCCCGGTTCTGATTTTTTCCATTACTTTTTTAGCATTTCCTAATCCATGAACAACTGCTACTTTGATTTCATTTCCGTTGATATCCACGGAAGCTTCTTTTATTCCCTGCATTCCCCTTACTTCTTCAAATTCTAATTTTTCCAATTCTTGCTTAGTAAGTATTTCATATACACTTCTAAGAGCAGCTTCCATTACTCCGCCGCTGGCTCCAAATATTGCCCCTGCTCCCGATGCCATTCCAAATGGAGCATCAAATTCTTCTTCTTCGACATTTGCGAAATCTATTCCCTGAGACTTTACTAATCGACCTAGTTCTCTAGTTGTTAATACGGCATCTACATCAGGGAACCCGTATGAGTTCATCTCTTTCCTGTTGGCTTCAAATTTCTTTGCTGTACACGGCATGATTGAAACTGTAAAAATTTTAGATGGATGAATTCCTAATTTTTCTGCATAATAAGTCTTAGAAATCGCTCCAAACATTTGCTGAGGAGACTTACATGTAGACAGATGTCCTAACAGGTCTTCTCCGTGACCTTCTATATAGTTTATCCATCCGGGACTGCATGATGTGATCATAGGTAATTTCCCGCCATTTGTGATTCTGTCGATCAATTCATAACCTTCCTCGATGATAGTTAGATCTGCTGAGAAATTGGTATCAAATACCTTTTCAAATCCTATTCTTTTAAGACTAGATACTATCTGCCCTTCTGTGATAGTTCCAGGTTCTAAATTAAATAATTCTCCTACACTTACCCTTACTGCAGGTGCTATCTGAACTATTACATGTAAATTTTTATCATCTATCGCAGTCAGCACTTCATCTATACTGGACTTTTCATAGAGTGCTCCAACTGGACATACCTTTATACACTGGCCGCAGAATACACATTCTGTTTCATGTAATTTTCTGTCAAATCTAGGTATAAATTCGTATTCTGCCCCTCTGTTGGCTGCAGCCAAAATATCTACACCCTGTACTTCCCTGCAGACATCGGCACATCTTCCACATTTTATACATTTAGAATAATCTCTTACTATGGAACAATTAAAATCATCTATCTCATGAGCTTCTACTATATTTTCATCTAAACTATTATTTGAAATATTAAATCTTTCGCATAGATCCTGTAACTCACAGTTACCGTTTCTGTCACATTTCAAACAGTCCTGATTATGATTTGCCAATATTAATTCCAATACACCTTTTTGAGTTTCTCTTACAAATTTTGTATTTGTTTTTATCTTCATTCCTTCTGATACTTTTGTAGAACAAGATGCAACTAATTTACCCCATTCATTTTCAACTAAACATATTCTACAGGTTCCTTTTACATCCTGGTCTGGATGATGGCACAGACTAGGTATTTTAATATGTATTTTTCTTGCTGCCTCCAGTATTGTTGTTCCTGCTTCTACCTGAACTTCTTTATTATCTATAATAAGGTTTACCACTTGTTAGACCCTCCTGGTTTATAATTAATGGATGTAAATTTATAATGCATTTTTCTCATCTATAGAACTACAGAGTTCCGGTGAAAAATACTTTATAGCTGTCAGCATGGCAGTTGAAGCTGTCTGCCCCAATCCGCAGAAAGATGCGTCTTTCATGATCTTAGAAATTTTTTCTATATTTTTTAAATCTTTAGTTGTTGCTGTTCCAACAGCCATTTTATTCAATAGTTTTTTCATCTGTCTTTTTCCCTCTCTGCACGGAGTACACTTCCCGCAAGATTCATGGAAGAAGAAATAACTTACCGATTCTAAAAATTTAATAACACTCTTAGTTTCATCGGTCACTAAAATAGCTCCAGATCCGATCCCGAACCCTTGAGCCTCCAGATCTTCATAGGTATATTTTGTATCGATATACTTTTTAGGCATGAGTGGTCCTGATACTCCGCCTAACTGAAGGAATTTAATATCTTTATCTCCTGTAATTCCACCTCCGATATCATATATTATTTCTCTCAGACTCATTCCAAAAGGGATCTCATATGTACCTGGTTTTTTTACATTCCCGCAAAGACTGATCATCTTAGTTCCTATACTTTTTTCTGTCCCGTATTTTGCATAATTAGCAGCACCCATTTTTAAAACAGTTGCAACTATTGCTAGGGTCTCTACATTGTTAGACTGGGTTGGTTTTCCCAGGTACCCTGCAAGGCCGATTCTCGGCGGTTTCATTCTAGGCCTGCCTGCTTTACCTTCCATAGACTCTATCAAAGCAGATCCTTCACCGCATACATATGCACCGGCACCTGAAAATACCTTTATAGAAAAATCAAATCCTGTTCCTAGGATATTTTTTCCAAGATATCCATTTTCTTCGGCTAATTTTATAGCTTTTCTTATCTTATCATGTAAGAATTCATATTCTTCCCTTATATAGATAAAACCTTCCCTGGCTCCAAATGTATATCCAGAAATGGCTAATCCCTCTAATACCTTATAGGGATCTCTAAGCAACAACTCTCTGTCTTTAAAAGTTGCTGGTTCTCCCTCATCGGCATTACATAGGACATATTTTACATCAGCATGATTTTTTCTTCCGCCATTCCATTTTTTACCTGTAGGATATCCTGCTCCTCCACGACCTCGTAATCCAGAGATGTTCAGTTCATCGATTATAAAATCTTTTCCTTTTTTCAAAGCGTTTTTTAATCCCTGGAATCCGCCGTTTTCAATATATTTATCGATCTGCTCCACCTTATATGTATTAAAGTTTTCAGTGATTACTTTCTGAGTTCTATTCATGGATATCACCTCTTAATTTATCTACTATACTTCTTATCTTGCTTTCTGTTAAGTTTCCATAGACTACTTTATTGACCCTCATAGCCGGTGAAACGTCACAGGCACCAAAACAAGGTGTATATTCCAGTGTAAACATCTTATCTAGAGATGTCTCCCCTACTTGAATCCCAAGTTCATTTATCAGAGCATTTTCAATAGTTTCCTTTCCTGTTATCTCACAGACTGTACTATTGCAAAGTTGTATAAAATATTTACCCTTAGGTTTGTCATTCAATGCAGAAAAGAATGTTATTACCTCATAGATCCTGGTTTTAGAAATTTTCATTTCTGCTGCTACATATTTAGCCATCTCTTCGGAAATATATTTCTCCTCGTTAAGTTTTTGTACTTCCTGTAATATAGGTATTAAAGAAGTGTCTTTATACTCGTATTTTTTTAATATCTTGTTTACGTCACAAATATCTGCTGTCACTTGCTGCCCCCTTGATTAAACTCTTTATTTAATTATCTTATAAGATAAAAATAATTTAAAATTGATAATTCGATCCATAAAATTATAAATACAAACCAAAATCTTTCTTTTTGTAATATAATTGATCAATAAAAGTTAAAAATTGACATCAATTAATTAAAATTTAATATATCTATCTTCTGTTATATAACATGAAAATAAATTTGTCAATTTTAATTTTGTTTTTTTACAAACTTTTTGTCCTATTTGTTGGTATAAATCATGGTTTTTTTAAGGTTATTTTTAGAGAACGTGAATTTATACACACGTCAAATAAAAACCATTAAAATAAAAGGTCCTCCTATAACTAGATAAATCTAGCCTGCAGGAGGACTTTCATATAAATTTAATTCTTTAAAATTTCCTTAAGTTCCATCAAATCAGAGATGGTGTAAGTTGGTTTTATTCCTGCATCATTCAGATCCATAGCGGGATTAAACCAGCATGTGTCTATACCAAATTTTATTCCCCCCTGTATATCGGATGTCAGGCTATCCCCGACTATTAACACCTTACTCTTATGGGTGTAATTAATATCATTTAAAGCATGTTGAAATATTTCAGGATTTGGCTTAGATACACCAATCTCTTTAGAAACCACTATATCCTCAAAATATTCTGCAATAACGGATTTTTTTATTCTGTTGTCTTGAACTGCACTGAGACCATTCGTAATGATAGTTCTCATCGTACATAATCCCAAAATCAATAATAGTATTTTCAAAAGCTTTTTTTTCAGCTTTTTTAAAATCGAATAAAGTTTCGTCAGCATCAAATATTATAATTTCGTATTTTATAATAATCACCCCATATAGTTATTTTTTTAATTATAACATGGCAAGTATAACAATGAAAATTAGGGACTCTCAGTTGACAATTATGGATAGATATTATATATATAGTACTGAGATTGTGCAATTTGTAACAAAAGGGAAAAAATATTAAAGGAGGAAAAGAATTATGATTACATCAGGGTATAGTTTTATAGCGTTTATAGTTTGTTTTGCAGCAGGAGTATTTTTTATTGAGGAAAAGTTAAAATCTAAAACAAAGTTTTTTGAAGTTATTCCACCACTGGTAATTATTTATTTTGGAGTAATGTTAATGTCTACTTTTGGTGTTTGGTCACTGTCCATTGATGGGGCAAAAACAGGAGCAGGAATAGCGAGAAATGGAATGAAG
>DAOUPY010000099.1 GCA_030625925.1 Fusobacteriaceae bacterium
AGTTTACCATAAACACAATTCTTTATACTAAACTACTGCTACTCCTACTCAAATAATCCCAATATATCCTTCTTGGTTAATTTTTCTATCTTTCCATCACCATCAATCATAGAATTAATAAGTTTTGACTTGTTTTTTTGAATTTCAATTATTTTCTCTTCAATAGTTCCTTCCGTTATAAGTTTTATCACCTGCACTACTTTATCTTGCCCTATCCTATGAGCTCGATCTGTTGCCTGAACTTCTACGGCAGGATTCCACCAAGGATCAAAATGAATAACTACATCTGCTCCGGTCAGATTTAGGCCTGACCCTCCAGCTTTTAAAGATATTAAGAATATATCTTTTTCACCTTCATTGAAATGGTCACACATTTCTAATCTCTTTTTTGCTTTAGTAGACCCATCTATTTGAAAATATGTTATTTTTTTAGGATCCAGATGTTTTTTTATTATCTCAAAAGTTTTAACAAATTGTGAAAACACTAAAACTCTATGCCCTCCAGACTTTAATTCCTCTATTAATTCTATCAAGGCTTCAACCTTTGCACTCCGTCCTTTATAATTTTCTATAAATAATTCCGGTGTACAACAAATTTGACGTAATCTGGTTAAAAGTGCAAGAATTTTTATCCTGCTTTTATTAAATCCATCTCCCTCTAAATGTTCCTCTAACTCTCCTTTAAACTGTGAAAGGTATGAAAGATAATATTTCTTTTGGATCTTATCCATACCTAAAATCATATTTGTTTCAATTTTTTTAGGTAATTCTTTTAAAACTTCCGATTTTGTTCTTCTTAATATAAACGGTTTTATTATTCTTTTTAAATTTATTAAGCTATCTCCATCCATATCTTGACTTATTTTTTTACCATATTTTTTTTTGAATTTTTCTTTATTGTGTAGATAAGTAGGAATTACAAAATCAAATATCGACCATAGTTCAAATATAGAGTTTTCAATAGGTGTTCCTGTTAATGCAAATTTTGAATAACTTTTTATTTTTTTTACGGCTTTTTTTATTAAAGTTGCATTATTTTTTATATGCTGAGCTTCATCTAGTACAGCCACTAAAAATTCTATATTTTCATAAACTTCTATATCTTTTTTAAAGGATCCATAAGAAGTTAGAATAACTCCATTTTTAAAATTACTTAACACTTCTTTTCTATCATTCGGCGTACCTTCAACTATGACAGCATTTAATTTAGGAGAAAACTTCTTTATCTCTTTTAGCCAGTTATGTGTCAATGATGTAGGAGCAATAACAATACTTTTACCATTTTTTTCACTATGAACAGCTGTTAATAACGATATTGCCTGCAAAGTCTTTCCTAATCCCATATCATCAGCTAAGATTCCTCCTAATCCACTGTCGTGTAATTTTTTCATCCAGTCATATCCTTCTTTTTGATAACTTCTAAGAGTAGCATCGATATTTTCAGGAATAAGTTCTAATTTATTTTTTTTTACAATTTTTAAAAGTTTTTCTATTTTTAAATCACCTATATTTTTCATCTTTAATTTAGGAGATATCAAACCTAATTTACTTACTGTGAACTCCGATATTTCTTGAGTTTCCAGTCCTTTATCTAATTCTGCTAAAATACCTTCCAATTCTTTTAATTTTTTATCCGCTAAATTTATTATTCCATCATCAGATAATTTAATGTATTTTTTATTATTCAATAATCCCAATTGTATGTTTTTTAAATCTTCTTTAGCTATTCCTTTAGCATCAAAAGTTATCTCTAATAACTCCCCACTCCTAACCACACTTCCCTCTATTGATATCGGCTTCGCTTTCATCTTGTTTAATTTTTTATCTATTTGTATATTATATTTTTTATTTAATTTAGGAAGCTTCTCAATTAAAAATTCGAAAACATCTGTTTCCCCATATAAACTAGTATTAAAATCAGTTTTTTGCTTTACACCTGTTATTTCCTTAAATATTTCAGAAGATTTTTTAATATCTTCCTTCAACAAATATCTTTTACCATCTATTACTTTTTCTTTTTCATATTTAATTTTAATATCAATAGCTAAACTACCACCATACTCTTTATTTTCATCTATAAATATTATAGGTTCTGCTTTTTCTTCTAAAACTTCTACAACTCCTAAATCCGCTTCTTTTATAAATTTTGTAAGTGTTTCACCCAATTTATTAGTTCTAGGTATAACCCCATTATATAATGATGCAGTATCATACAATACTTTTATCAACTCTCTGTCTTCCTCTTTTATAGGACAAAAGGTTCCCTTAGTTGCAATATACTCTGCACCATCTGTCAACACAGAAAATGGCTCTACTCCTAGATGTTTTTCGGTAATATAAGTTAAACATTCATCTTTTAAGGGCGAGTATTTCATTTTTTGATTATCTAATTTTATATTCTCTCTACCGCTTAGTTTTTCCAAAAACATTTTAAACCACTCATTGGATAGATTAATTTTGGCTTTACCAACATTAGATATATTACTACGACTATAAGTATAATAAGAATTTTGCTGACTATCATGATATTCATTAGTTATTTTACACATTTTAGATATTTTATTCAAAAGTTGATAATCATAATCAGTTAATTTATGCTGTGTAGGAATTAATTTAAATTCTTTTCCAAATTCAAATTGATTTTTAACTTGATAAGAATCCATAAACTCAATAATATTTTTCATTATATATTTTTTCTTTCCTTTTATCCCTATTTTTATTTTTAAAATATAATCCTGTATATTTTCACTTTCAATATTATACTCTACATCTATTTCCAATTTTTCTGGATTTCCCCCCTTATTTTCTAATTTTTTTTTATACTTTTCAAGTATTCTGAGTAAACTTTTTTCTTTTGATTCCTTTATTAAATTTGTATAATTAAACTTATTCTCATGAGGGACTATAATTTCTTCTAAATACTCATCTTCAAAATTTTCATCCTCTATATCAGCTATGTCTACATCTTCAACTTCTAAAAGTGGTTGATAATGAGTGTCTACTAAAATATGTTCTTCTAGACCATCTAAATATTCATCTTTATTAATTACTAATAGTCCTCCTACAATGTGTTTACATGCTCTATTGTATTCTTGAAATGCTGGACAATTACAATTATAATCCATAATTCTGTCATCTATAGCATCTATGTTTATATTTATTTTAATATCAAACTCATATAATTTTGTTCCATAAGCAACACCAGAAAATTCCATCTCTAAATCATCCCAATTATACTCTACATTTTTAATTTCACACACATTCATTTTAAAGCATTTCAACCCTCTACTGTAGTTACTTACGTCTCCTGCAACTAATTTTATTTCACTTTTTTTTATTTCCATTCTTATCCCCTTTTTACTGTTTTTTCTTTAGGCAATTATACCACATAAAAGAAGTATAAAAAAAGGAGCAGTTTTCACCACTCCTAAAATTTTATATTTATCTTATCAATTTTCAAGTCTCCCCCTTTTATAAAGAGGGAGATTTAGAGGGCGTTACTTAGTCGCTTCTTCATAAGTACTAGTTAATGATAGCTCTTCTAATTGATCTATATCTACATTTCCAGGAGCTTCAGTCAATAGACATTGTCCTTTATTTGTTACTGGGAATGGAATTACGTCTCTTATAGAGTCTTGCTTTAACATTGCCATTAACCATCTGTCCACACCAAATGCTAATCCGCCATGAGGAGGAGCACCATATTTAAATGCTTCTACGAAGAAACCAAATTTTTCTTTGATCTCAGCTTCAGTTAATCCTAATTGTTCAAATACAACTTTTTGTACTTTTCTATCGTGGATTCTAATACTTCCTCCACCAATTTCGAAACCATTTAAGATGATATCATAAGAGTTAGTTCTTACTTTATCCATTTGATCTCCAGCCAAGAACATCTCCATATCCTCTTCTTTGATAGATGTGAATGGGTGATGTTGAGCCTTATATCTTTCTTCATCTTCACTCCACTCAAACATAGGGAAGTCTACTACCCATAGGAATTTATGACTATCTTTATTGATCAATCCCAATTCATTTCCTAATTTTAATCTAAGTGCTCCTAATCCTCCATAAACTACTTTTGCTTTATCAGCTAAGATTAAGATAACGTCTCCTACCTTTGCTCCTGTAGTCTCTAAGATTTGTGCCATCTCTTCTTCTGAGAAGAATTTAGCTATTGGAGAGTTTACTCCCTCTTCAGTTACTTTGATCCAAGCTAAACCTTTAGCTCCGAAATAAGTTTTTGCATAAGTTTCTAAATCTCCTAAAACTTTTCTAGAGAAGTTAGTCGCTTGTCCTGGTGCTACGATGGCATTTACTATTCCACCTGAGTTCGCAGTTCCAGAGAACGCCTTAAATTCACAATTTTTCATTATAGAAGTTAAGTCTTTTAATTCTACTCCAAATCTAACATCAGGTTTGTCAGAACCAAATCTGCTCATAGCCTCATGGTATGGCATTTTTTCGAATGAATAGTTAGCTTCTTCACCAGTTACTCTAGTGAATACTTTTTTGCACAATCCTTCTACATATTCCATTACTTCATCCATTGTTACAAATGACATTTCCATATCTAATTGTAAGAATTCTAATTGTCTATCTGCTCTCAGGTCTTCATCTCTGAAACATTTAGCAATTTGGAAATACTTTTCTACTCCACCAATCATTAATAATTGCTTGAATAATTGTGGTGATTGAGGTAATGCATGGAATTTACCTTTGTTCATTCTACTTGGTACCAAGAAGTCTCTAGCTCCTTCAGGAGTTGACCTAGTTAATAGAGGAGTATCTACTTCGATAAATTCACTATCGTCCATGAATCTTCTAATAGCCATCATCATATCGTGTCTTTTTCTAATATTGTTCATCATAGCAGGTCTTCTAATATCCAAGTATCTATATTTTAATCGAAGATTTTCATTTACATTAGCATCATCTGATATTTCAAATGGTAATACTTCTGCTGAGTTTAATACTTCTATATTTGTGATGAATACTTCTACATCTCCAGTAGCCATCTTAGCGTTTTTAGAAAACCTTTCCTTTACTTCTCCAGTAACCTTGATTACATATTCACTTCTGACCTTAGAAATTATAGCTTTCATCTCTTCTGTAGCATCTTGAGGAACTACTATTTGAGTTACTCCCTCTCTATCTCTAAGGTCGATAAAAGTTAACCCTCCTAAGTCTCTCTTAGTTGCTACCCAACCAGATAAAGTTACTACTTCACCGATGTTTTCTGCTCTTAACTCTCCCAATTTATGGGTCCTGTATATATTCATTCTTACACCTCTATTTTTATTTTTTATGTTTTTATTTATTTTTGTTTTACGCAGATTAAAGTCTGACTTTAAAATCTTTTTTGTCACGAATTACACGAATTTCTAATAATTTATTTCCCTTTTCAAGATGTTATGAAACTTCTCAATAAATTTCCTACTGAGTCGTCCTACAAATTAAGTCCCGCAGTGAAACGAGGACTGTAACTGTAAAAAGACGTAATTATCTTTGACTTACCTCTATAACATCATTTTGAAAAGGTGAGCTTTTCTTTGGTTCGTTTCTTTTGCTCACCAAAAGAAATGAACCCAGTTAAGGATGGAATCCTTGGAACTTTCTTTTCTGATTTCATCTTAAATTTTGTTCTAGTAAAAATATAATTCACTTCAAAATCTTCGTTACTTTTTTCTTGAAATAAAAGTAACCAAAAATTCAAGACTATATAAAAATTATTATTCCATATTCAATAAAATCATAAAAAATCAGACCGCAAGGGTCTTCACCATAACTCTATAAAATTTATTTTATAAATTTAAGAGTTGTGAGAGAATCGATTGTATACACTTTTGCAAGTCGTCGAATATTTTTATAAATTTTATTTTCATATTTCATTTTACGTAATTTTTATAATGTCAGTTTTTATATTTTCAATCCTTACTTTGGCTCCTCTTTTCACATTTAAAATCAAGTTTTAATTACTCCAAAGCAATCACTATAGTTTCCTCTTATTCAAGAGGAAACGACAACAAGAAAGGAGTTAAGAAAGTTACATTTTTCCTAATAACTCATCAAATTTTACTACTTCTACATCTCTGCTGCTTAACTCTTTCATACCTACTGTTTTATTTTCTTTAG
>DAOUPY010000246.1 GCA_030625925.1 Fusobacteriaceae bacterium
TAATATACTGTAATCTTAAAATAATCTGCAAGATACTCTAGTACATATGATACACAGGGTGCATAGCACGAATGCAGCAACAAAGTCGGAACATAATCTAATTTTTCTATCTCTTCTATCTTTTTTTCCAAAATCACTTGATAGTTTATTTTTGGTTTATTCATAATTTTTCTCCTTTTGACTCTTTCTTTGTATAGTTTCTCGATCACGAGTACGAAAAATTCACTTTTACTAAAAGTAAGTTTTTCGATGTGAAAAGAAACTAAAGTTAGAAAATATAGCGATAGTTTTCCTTTTGACATCGTAAATTTCTTATAACTAGAAGAAATTTTCGTACTCGTCAATCGGGAAAACGACAACAAGGAAAGAGTCTATATCTCCAGTATAAAGGTCTCCAGCATTATATCCAGTTCCCCATTCCCAGATTTAAATTTAGCTTCTATGTCCAAGGTTTTATTCAGATGTTTTTGCAGTATAAGGCTGTCAAACCTCTCTATAAGGGGGAGTTTTAAAAAAATAACATAGGGATGACTGAATCCCCTTTTATTTTTAAATAAATTTTTATTATTCTCAAAGGCAACTTTAAAGGAATTATAGTCTCTAACGGATCTTATGACACCCTCCTCAAAAAGAACACACAGTTTTAATAGACTTAATAGTTCACCCATCAATATATTTAAAAAGAAAACATGTTCCTTTGATTTTTTTAGGTGGAGGAGGGTATTTTCTTTATTACCCTGTAAGACTTCTTTTACCATATCAAAGGTATTATATTCCTTTGATACAGTTAAAATATTTATAACTTTTTCAAAGGCGAATGTATCCCCTCCTAAAAAAATATTAACTTTTTGCATTTCTTGACGAAGAGTAGAGAGGTCTTCCCCTACCATATTCTTGAATTTTATTGCTGTGGGTTTGTCCACATTAAGGGTATTTATAATATAGTTGATAGTCGTTTTTCCATCTTTATCCGAGACTTCCATTAATTTAAAATTTCCCTTGACTTCCTTCCGTGCTTTTTTGGGGAAAGGTTTCACTTCTTTTCCAAACTCATTGAGAGATGAGTTGTATATAATAATTATATCTTTATTTAAAATATTAAAATTATTCATAGCCTTAAAAAAATTCCAAATTTTATCAATTTTTTCTGCTCTTTTAAGAATCAGCAGTTCTTTTCCTCCAAACATAGAGTTTATAGAAATCGACTGAAAGAATAATTCCTCCTCTTTTAAACTGACATCAAAGGTCTTTTGTAAAACATCTGGTGTTTCCGTAGTTAATTTACTGAGTAGATCTTTGTAGACTAACTCTGTGGTTGAATCACCTATGATTAAATAGTTCATCTAGCCTCCTTTTTAAAAACTTCGTCCCAAATATATTGCGGCTCCATCCCTAGATAGATATCAAACTTTCCATATTTATTTATAGAATTTACTATGTTTTTATACATATCTATACGTATTTTTTTAAAGTATCTTTCCTTTCCGTCTATTCCAACAATAAATTCATTGAAAAAGAGGTCTGTATTTTGTTCTGCCAATACTTTTTGACGTAATCCCTTTTTATATCTGATAGTTCCAATTCCTATATCCCTTATCTTAGTCAGGTCAAGGGTAGAAAAAATTTCCTCGACCATCCTTTGGTAGCCAGATCACTGCCTTCTATATCTATCATGGGATCTAGCCGGAGTCCTATGGAATAACCATAATCTTGAAGTTTTTTGGCAGCGGCAATACGTTCCTTTAGAGACGATGCCCTTAATTCATATCTGTCTATTACTTCTTTGGGACTAAATGTAAATGATATAAGGATATTCTTAGAAGGAGTTATCTCTAACAAGTTTTTTATATTATGACTTTTCGTTCTAAGTTCTAAGATTAATTTTGGTCTGTCTTTGAAGTATCCTATAAGATCAGCAGTTACATTGGTAAGATTATCGTGGACTAGAGTGTCGTTGACAATCCCAGCACTTATCATGCTGCCTGTTTTGTTAAATTTATCCAATTCAGCAAACATATCTTCTAAGTTTACGTAGAAAATGAAGGCGCTATGGTTAAAATAATCTCTAAGATAGCAGTACAGGCAGTTAAAGGGGCAGTTATTTTCATATGACAGGTAAAACTCCTCTTTTATTTTTGATAAGTTGTCATCTAGATAATAACTTTTCAAAAAATTCCCTTTTTTAGTGGTAAAAAGCATGTACTGCTTCTCCTCCTCATTGGTCAAGTTCATATCATGTATCATCTTAACAAAGGCTTTCTCATCGTCTATCAGTTTATAATTTTTTATCTTTTCTAGGATCTCTAACCCTTTTTTATGGTTTTTAATATCTTCCGTTATATATATTTTACTCATTACTATCTCCTGTTTATAATTTTTTTCTGTATTATCATCTAAAGTATACTTAATTAAAAATGCTATGAAACACTAATTATTATACTATTTTAATCAGTTTTCTTCAATGATATGATATAATAAACTTTAGATAAATGTTTAAAGTTAAAAGAATAAAGTTGAATCAAAATTACATAAATTGAAAAGTAGATTAATAATAATTTATGATATTCATGGTGAGAAGGTTTAAATTTGTAAAATATAACAGGAGGATGAATACAGATGAAAAAAAGGATACAAGAAGTTATAGTCGTAGAAGGTAAAGATGATATTTCCGCAGTAAAGAAAGCTGTAGATGCTGAGATGATAGAGGTTAATGGTTTTGCTGTAAGGAGAAAATCTACTCTGGAAAAGATAAAAAATGCCTGCGAGAGAACAGGAGTAATTGTCTTGACTGATCCTGATTTTGCAGGGGAACAGATTAGAAAGACTATTGAAAATTATGTTCCAGATGTTAAACATGCGTACATATCTAGAGAGGAAGGAAGAAAAGGCGATAACATAGGAATTGAAAATGCTGATCCTGAGTCTATCCTAAAAGCCTTAGAGGGAGCAAAATTTAAAGTGGTTATAGAGAGGAAAGAATTTACTGTTATGGATATGATTGAAAATAATCTGTCTGTGGGGTTAAACTCTAAGATGAATAGACAAAATTTAGGCGGACTCTTAAAGATAGGATATGCTAACAGCAAACAATTTTTAAGTAAATTAAATAATTTTGGAATAAGCCGAGATGAATTTGAAAGTGCCGTAAAAAAATTAGAAAATAAAAATTAAATTTTTTTATTGTTTAGTAATTTTAATTACTTTTGATAACAACAAAGATATTTTTTTCACGATAAAAAAATTGAAAACTCATAAGAAATGTATTGATTAATGATGCGGTAATCCAGCTTAGATATTTTTTTCACTCAAAGCTCTATAGTTAAGTGTTTGCTATTCGAATAAAATGCATTTTTTTTATTAAAAATGGTTGATTTTCAGAAAACTATATAGTATAAATGATTAGAACAAAAAATAATATAAATTTAAAGGGGGATAAGATAATGAGAATAGGAATACCTGGAGAGATCAAACCACAAGAGCATAGAATTGCATTAGTACCAGAGGGAGCAGCAGAATTTGTTAACAGAGGACATAATGTTTATATGACATCTGGAGCAGCAAATGGAATTGGATTAACTGACGCAGATTATAAAGCTGTGGGAGTAGAGATCCTTTCAACTTTAGAGGAAGTTTATGAAGTTTCAGATATGATTGTAGGTGTAAAAGAACCTCAACCTAGAGAACTAGCTCTCATTAAACCTGGACAAATTCATTATAGATATCTTCATTTAGCACCTGATTACGATCAAACAGTAGGACTAATGAAA
>DAOUPY010000067.1 GCA_030625925.1 Fusobacteriaceae bacterium
AAATCATTTAAAAATATAACTCGTGGGAATGTTTTCGATGAAAATTTCCTGATGACCATTGCAACCTTTGGAGCTTTTTTTATAGGAGAATATTCTGAGGCAGTTGCCGTTATGATATTTTACCAAATAGGAGAGTATTTCCAAGGAAGAGCAATCAATAATTCTAGAAAATCCATAGAAGGATTAATGGATATAAGACCTGACTTTGCAAATATAAAAGTAGGCAGTGAATTAAAAAAGGTTAAACCTGAAAGTGTAAAGGTAGGGGCAGTAATTGTGGTTAAACCTGGGGAAAAAATACCTTTAGATGGAGTTGTGATAAAGGGATATGCTGCTCTAGATGCCTCTGCATTAACTGGTGAATCTCTTCCTCTAGATGTTAAATCTGGTGATTCAGTCCTAAGTGGAAGTATCAATAAAAATGGTGTAATAGAAGTAAAAGTAAACAAAGATTTTTATCATTCTACAGTGAATAAAATATTGGAATTAGTGGAAAATGCCAGTAATAAAAAAGCTGATACAGAAAAATTCATAACTAAGTTTGCTAAATATTATACTCCGGCAGTGGTGATTGGAGCTGCTATGACAGCAATCATACCTCCATTATTTGTAGGAGATTTCAATACTTGGCTTTATAGAGCATTGATATTTTTAGTTATATCATGTCCATGTGCCTTGGTGGTTTCCATCCCCCTTGGATTCTTCAGCGGGATTGGTTCTGCATCTAAAAAAGGTATTTTGATTAAGGGTGGAAATCACCTGGAAGCACTATATAAAGTTGGTGCTATAGTATTTGATAAAACCGGGACTATAACTAAAGGAAATTTTAAAGTCACAGAAATCTTTACAGATAAGATCTCAGAGGATAAAATTATGTATATATCAGCTCATGGAGAGGCATATTCTAATCATCCAATAGCCAAAAGTATAGTAGAATCTTATGGCAAAGAGGTTCAAATAGAAAAAGTAAAAAATTATAAGGAAATAGAAGGATACGGAGTAAGTTTAGTTTTAGAGGATAAAAAAATCTTACTGGGAAACTATAAATTAATGGAAGCAAATAAGATAGACTGTCCTAGGGTAGATAAAATAGGAACCATCGTTTATCTGGCTGTTGAAAATGAATTTAAAGGTTATCTTGTAATTTCCGATGAACTCAAAGAAGACTCTGAAAGAGCAATATCAGCTATAAAAAAAATGGGAATAAAAACATATATGTTAACAGGCGATAACGAATCTGTAGCTGCTCATATTGCTGATAAAGTAGGGATAGATAAAGTATATGGGGGACTTTTACCTGATCAAAAGGTAGATGTTTTTGAAAAAATTCAAAATGAAATCGTTGGAAATGTGGTCTTTATAGGAGATGGAATAAATGATGCCCCTGTTTTAGCTCGTGCTGACGTGGGAATGGCTATGGGTGGAATCGGCAGTGATGCTGCCATAGAGGCTGCTGACGTTGTTATAATGACTGATGAGCTTACAAAGGTAGTCGATGGAATAAATATTGCAAAAATTACGAGAAAGATAGTTACACAAAATATTATATTAGTCCTAGTTATTAAGTTGGTTGTTATGGGGTTAGGAGTTATGGGAGAAGCTACCATGTGGGAAGCGATATTTGCGGATGTAGGAGTAGCCATTCTAACTATATTTAACTCTATTAGAATATTAAAAAAATAATAAGATCTATAAAATAAAAGTCTAGAAATTGTAACTGATTTCTGGGCTTTTAGTGTATAATGGAAGAAATAAAATTGCAGGACTTTATCCTAAATTATTTCTTAAATAGTGGGGATGGTACTGGGGACCCCTTAGATACTAGATTTTAAATTTTTTTAAAGGAAATGATGAGTTATTTCTCTATAAGTTAGAGAGAGAATATTAATAAATTGAGTAAAAAAAACATTTGTTTAATGTATTTTACAGCAAAAAGAGACATAATTAACGTTTATTGCTGAGACGGAATAAATTAACTGGAATTTATGGAGGTTATTATGGGAACAAAGACTAATAAAAGTTATGTTTCTTCTTACATTATTCTTTTTATGGGTTTTTTATTATCCGGTTTAATGTTTTATGAAGTTGGGATTTTAGAAAATAAATTTGCTAAATATAAATTTAAAGAGGAAAGAGAAAATTATTTAGCTGTTTTAAATTCAGAGTTAATAGAGAGTGTAAATATTTTAAATACAGTAAAACAACTATTTTTATCCTTTAAAACTGTAGATAGAAAAGAATTTAAAACCTTTACAAATTTTTTTTTAGAGGACAATAAAAAGGTTCAGGCTCTTTTGTGGGTACCTCTAGTGAGGAATAATGATAGATACAGATACGAAAGATTAGCCCGAAAAGAGGGGCATAAGAATTTTAAATTTACTGAGATAGGAAATACTGGCCAAATAAAAAAAAGAGCTAAAGCTCTCCAATATTATCCTGCATATTATGTTGAACCACTGAAAGGAAATGAAGCTATCTTGGGATTAGATTTGTTTTCTAATAAAAAAAGGTCAAAAACAATTTTAAATGCATTAAAAACCGGGCAAATAATAGGGACGTCAAACTTCGAATTGGCTCAAGAAAAAGAAGGGAAATATACATTTTTTCTTCTAAATCCCATATATAAAACAAGGGTGAATCATAAAAGTGATATATTAGGGTTTATTTCAGGAGTTTTTAAAATAGATGATCTTATAAATTCTTCTTTAGAACTATTAATAAAAAATAACTTAGAATTTCAGATTTTTGATGCTACAGAGAATGAAAATATCGAAATCTACACAACTAAAGATTATTTTGAAAGATTGAAATTATATGAATATTCAGATCTTTATTTTGAAGATTTTATAGCTTTTCCAAATCGAGATTGGAAAATTAGGTTGATACCTGGAAAGTCATTTTTCTTGAATGAATTTATAAAATGGAATTGGATAATTTTTGTTTTTGTTAACTTATTGACAGTAATATGGAGCATATATGTCTATAAAAAAATTAAATATACTAATAAAATTGGTAATTTAATGGATAAGTCTGTAGAATCTGAAAAAAAATTAAGACTATTTGCTCAAATTTTAGAAAGTACACCTGAAGGGGTGATCGTTACAAATAAATATAATAAAATTATTTCTGTCAATAGCTCATTTTTAAAAAATACCGGATATTTAAAAAAAGATATCATTGGATATGATCCGGAAATTTTAAAATCAAATCATCATAAATCATTTTTCTATAAAGAAATGTGGAAGTCAATTAAATACAAAGGAGGCTGGCAGGGGGAAATATGGGACAAGAAAAAAAATGGTGAAGTTTCCCCTGAATGGCTTAATATCATAACCATACGAAATAAGAATAATAATAATCAGATTGATTATCATATTGGGATGTTTTCAGATCTTTCAAATCAAGAGCATATAAGAAAACAAATTCAGCATTTGGCATATTATGATTCATTAACAGATCTTCCAAATAGAGAATTATTTAACAGCAGAGCAAAAAAATTAATTTTAAATGCTGATGTAGATAAAACAAGGATAGCTTTTATGTTTTTAGATTTAGACAGATTTAAAAATATAAATGACACTTTAGGACATTCTTCAGGGGATGAACTTTTAAAACAAGTTGCTAAATCTCTAAAAGAGATAAGACTTGAAAATGAAGTTGTCGCGAGATTTGGTGGAGATGAGTTTGTGATTCTAATTCCATCCTTTGATTTTATAGATGATTTAAATAAGCTAATAATGAATATATTAGATGTGTTTAAATCTCCGTTTGATATTTATGAAAAAGAGCTTTTTATCACTGCCAGTATAGGTATAAGTGTTTATCCTTTAAATGGTACATCTTTAAATGAGCTTATCAAAAATGCGGATACAGCAATGTATTTTGCTAAAAGATCCGGAAGAAATAATTATAAATTTTATACAGAAAATATGAATTCTAAATTTATGAAAAATTTTGACCTTGAAAATAAAATGAGGGAAGCATTAAAAAATGAAGAGTTTTATCTAGAGTATCAACCGCAAGTAGATGCGTTCACGAAAAAAATTATTTCTTGCGAGGCGCTTATTCGTTGGAAAAACCCTAAATTTGGAATTGTTTCACCTAATGAATTTATAGGTATAGCAGAAGACAGCGGGCTTATTCTTCCTATGACAAGATGGGTCTTAGAAAAAGTATTTTCTGAAGTGAAAAAAATTATTGGAATAGACCCAAATATATATATATCTATTAATATTTCTGGATATCAAATAAAACATAGTGACTTGCCTCAAATGATTGAAGATGTTTTGGATAAAGAGAATATAGATTTGAAACATATAGAATTAGAGTTAACGGAATCCATGCTGATGGATGATGTATCGAAGAATATAGAAACGATGTTGAAATTAAAAGATTTACAAATTAAATTAGCGATAGATGATTTTGGAACTGGTTATTCATCCCTCAGTTACCTTAAGAAGTTTCCTATAGATAGACTAAAGATAGATAAGATGTTTATAGATGGAATTTCAACTGATGAAGAGGATAAGATAATTGTAAAAACAATAATTTCAATGGCACATAATTTGGGTTTTGAAGTTATAGCAGAAGGCGTGGAAACAAAACAACAATTTGATTTTTTAAAAACTCATGGATGTGACGGAATACAAGGATATTATTTTAGTAAACCTGTATCGATAGAAAAAATTCAAGAGTATTTAGAAGAAGATACATTTAATTTGTAAGGTGAAAAAAGAGCGACTCAAGTAGAAAATCTACCTATGAGCCGCTCTTTTTATTGTCTACAAAATTAATCATTAGTTTTTTACTCCTAATTTTCCAATTTCTTCATCTCATTTTGCAGATGATTGTTTGATTTTTCCAAAAATTTTAAGATTATTTTTTGTTCATCTTCAGTAAATGTAGAAAACAGACCCATCTCCCTATCTTTTGCTACCTTATGAGTCTTCTCATGGTCTAAATAGACTTCCATCCCTTTTGGGGTAGGTCTAAAATAAACTTCTTTTTTATTTCCTTCTTCCTTGAAGTCAATTATAAATCCTTTTTTTATTAATTTTCTTGTGATCTTAGTAATACCACCTCTAGTCATTTTCATTGCATTTGCTAGGGCAGTGACATTAGGAGAACCTAATTTTTCTATCTTATCAATACAATGAACCTCAGATAAGGTGAGCCCCCAGCTATTATTTTTATTGGATAGTTCATTATAAACCTCAGCTTTTTCTAAAAATTCAACCATTTGTTCAAAGATAAGCTCTTCTGTCATTTTTTTTCATCTCCTCCTCTGTTCCCTCTAGGGCTAAATTTATAGAACTTATTTTGCAGTTATATTTAAATATTTATTGCTGCTATTCTTACTGGAACAGCAGTAGCTCCCTCTAATTGATCCCAATTTAATCTCAGGTTAACTATATCAGGTATTTTATCTAAATTTGTGATATTTTCAACTACATACGTTCCCTTAGCCTCTGTGTATTGGTCTATTTTTTTATGATCTTTTCCATGCTGGATTCCATGAAGATCTATTCCTATGAATTTTACACCACCACCTATTAGATAGTCAACTAATTCATCTGTCATATGAGGAGAATTTTCAATATCAAGATATTCCCTGCTTCCATATCCAAATTTTTCCATATACCCAGTTCTAAAAATGACAAAATCACCTTTTTGTATCTGAACCCCTTCCATTACTTTACAACCTATTTCCTTAATTTCTCTTATATCTATAACGACTCCTCTACATTCTTTTAAAGATTCTTCTATAGTAGAGGTGTAATACACATCTATATGGGTTCCTATATGTCTAGCTTGGTGCTCCTCCTGTTGTTCAGCCCATTTTCTTAATCTTTCCGGCATCTCAATAATTTCTAAATTTAAATTCATAATTTTTTCTCCTTTTGTTTAATTTTTATAAAAAAATATTTCATTTTTGTTTACAAGGAAATAATACTTATTTTTTGTTTCTTTGTCAACAAAAATAAAAAAATTAAACAAATAAAGTCCAATATGAGAGTCTATAAAAAGGGTCATAGATATTCACGATACGACTTTAGGTCCATCATTAGGAGGAGCTAGATTGAGATCTTGCTCTATAAGGTTATAGTTTGACTCCGTAGCGATTTAAAACAATTATCATCAGCCAGTAGCATCCAAGAGTAACTCCAACTGAAATTACCATGCTGAGGTAAAAGTGAATGCCTTGTTTTAAGAGTAGCGGTAACATCACAAAGAATGCCATGGAAGGTAAAACGAGCCAAAAGATACCTGATGACAGGGCACTGACTTTTGTGACATCTTTGGTGTCTATATATAGCCACAACATTGCCAGTATTGAGAGTAATGGAATGGATGCTAATAAAGCTCCAATAAGAGAACTTCGTTTAGCAGTTTCGGAGATCGTTACAATTAAAAATGTTGTAACAGCAATTTTAACAAGGTAGTAAGCCAATTAGCACCTCCCAACTTTGGATTTTCCATCTAAATAAGACTCCCAAAGTTTTTGTAATATTTCTTTTGTATTTTTCATAAAGCAACTCCTTTTCATAAAATCTAAGTATAATTATACTAAGTATATACCTCAAAATTTGAGAAAAGGCAATTTACTATAAGATCGCTCCTATGAAAAATAAAAGATATTTTAAGTATTTTAATTGGAGAAGATGAAAAACTAAAAAAGGACTTTCAATGAAGAAAGTCCTCTACTAGTCTAGAATTTTAATTTACACGTAATTTAGGAAACACTCACTTTTTAATGAATCTCTTCGCATCGTATGTCTAGATCAAAAATATTTTTTTGACCATCAAAAAGATTATTAAAGTTTTCTATGGCTCTTATCAGTTTTTTATATTCATGACTTGTGTGATCTGGGTGGGAAACTACTGAAAAAAGTTCATACATATTATTATCAAAGCTTCCTAAAATTGCATTATCAAATTCTGTATCCTGCATAGAATAGATGTGACCTTCATATTCATACTCTAATTTTTCTTTCCAATCCTGTTTTTTATTATTCATTTCATACCTCCATTTTTATAATTTTTAAATTAAGTATATCCTCGATGGAAAAGTTTTTATTTTATATTCTGATATTATTTTCTTTAAAATTGTAAATATTCCTTTTTTTAAAATTTAAATTATAAAAAAATTGAAATATGTGCAATTTATGCTGTAATACCAGATAAGAAAATAATATGTTATAATTATCAGAGATATAATTTATGTATCATTTATAAAACTATAGTTAACAAGGAGTTTAGAATGGAATTATGTGATTTAGATAAGTTAAAAATAACATTGGATACTAAAACGGAACTGGATCTACTAAAATTATCAGTGAAAGCTAGAGAATCATTATTTAATTTAGACAAATCTATCTATAAATCAGGGATAAAAAATCAGTATTATAAAATGGCCACATATAATGGAACAATAAATGCCGGTAAACTATCCGGTTTAAAAATTGATTTAAGATCTTTTTTAGAAGGAAGATTAAAAAAACATTGTTCCGCTTCAGT
>DAOUPY010000460.1 GCA_030625925.1 Fusobacteriaceae bacterium
TTGACCCTAAAACATCTCAGTTGATCATGGAAAAAACGAAAAAAATAGTGGAAGATCATGAGATCCCGACCCTTATGATAACTCATAATTTAAATGATGCTATAAAATATGGAAATAGATTGATCATGCTCCATGAAGGAAGGATAATCTTAGACTTTGCAGGAGAGGAGAAGCAGAACCTTACTGCTGAAAAACTCCTAAAAATATTTCACACCAAGAACACTTCTATAAAAGATGATGAACTCTTCAGTCTTTAATCTCTTTACTTTGTAATATTTTCTAATCTTCATAAAAAAGAAGAGTAAAGAAGTTTCTAAGGATTCCATCCTTAATACGGGATACCTTTTTTCTTGAAAAAAAAGCTAACGGAAAAATTCAAGAAGGTTTATAATTGTCTTAGTGAGTAAGTCACGATCATCATTGTAGAAAAAGTACTGCTGGAGCTCAACGACTGTAAACTTCAGATTAAAGATCTTAACCCAAAAAAATAAAAAGCTCCTGTGCTGTAACAGTAGAATCTTATACATTAGTGTAAATACGTGTAATTCGTGACAAAAAAGGTTTTAAAGTCAGAATTTAAAAAGTCAGAACCTAGTCTGCGTCAAAGGTAGAAAATTCTAACCAAGAAAAAACGAGTATTCCATGGATATATATAGTCTATTAAAATTATTTTTAATAGACTTTTTTTTATTTATAAAAGGGTTTTTCCTTTTTTTTTCTAATAAGTACATTATATATATTAATAAATACTCAAACATAAAATCTAAACTAAGTAGGTGAATTCAAATGTTTAATTTAAAAAAATATATTCTTTTCATCACTTTTTTTATTCTCATAGGGAATATATTATTTGGAGAGGAAGAGAAAACAAGTTACAACCTAGAAGTAGAAAATATCATCTTTGAAAAAAATTTCGATAAATTAAAAAAGGACACAGGTTCTCTGTTCATCCTGACAGGTGCAACAGCTGCCATATTATATACACTATCAGAATCCACAACAGGATGGGATAAAGACAGTGAAACCAGTATATTTGAAAAATGGGAAAACAACGTGAAAAGTGGACCAGTATGGGATCAAGACAATCCAATATATAACTATGCAGGTCATATGTATGCAGGGGGAGCATATTATATCCTAGCTAGAAATGCCAACTACTCCACATTGGAATCTTTTTGGTATACATTTGTTATATCTACTTTTTTTTGGGAATATGGGATAGAAGCATTTGCTGAGACACCTTCTATGCAGGATATTGTGATAACTCCGGTTTTTGGTTCCATGGTAGGAGAAGGATTTTATGTTCTTCAAAACTACATCTTAGACAATAACGGTATGCTCTTTAATTCTAAATTTTGGGGCAGCGCTACTATGATGTTTATAGATCCCATGGGACACCTTTCCAGTTATATATATGATGACTATGAAAGAACAAGTCATGTAGGGGTAATAGTAAACGCCGTTGAGTATGAAGGTGAAACAAAATTACTTTTAGGAATAAATTTTATATTCCCATTTTAGGAGGTCATTATGAAAAAATTAGTATTAGCTGGATTCTTTATTTTAGGATTAAACCTCTATTCCCTTGGGATAAATTTAGGAGTTGGCGGCGGATATGGTAAATATTTAGAGGATAAAACTGGAAGTTTAAATTTAAATTTAGAAATTGTTCACGAAATTTTTCCAAATATTGAACTCGGGTTTGGAGGGGTCGGGGAATTTAATTTTAAGAATAAGGAAATGGAGTCTTTTCCTGTCTACCTAAGCGGTAAATTCTATTCTGAAAATATTTCAGGTTTATACGCTACTGGAAGATATGGCAGAACCCTCTATAAAGATAGTGATAAAACTGGAGCTTATGCATATCTAGGGATCGGGAAAAGATTAGAGTCTGGATTATCCATTGAAGGAGGATTTTCGCTTGCAAATCAAGATACTGAAGAATCCACGTTAAATAATGGAAATATAGCATTTTCATTGATAATGCCGATATTTTAAGAGCTGATATTATATTTAAGTATTTGGTATTTTGACTAAAAAAGGAGGATTTTATGAAAGGTTTTAAAGGAAGG
>DAOUPY010000090.1 GCA_030625925.1 Fusobacteriaceae bacterium
TATATGTTGGTCTGCATGCTTTTCTGGAAGCTAAAAATTTTAATGGTGTAAATGTATTAGCTTGTTTTGACAATGAAGAGGTAGGGAGTCATACAAAGCAGGGTGCAGACTCAAATATGCTATTAAATACCTTGGACAGAATATCCATGACTCTAGGGCTGGACAGAGAGGACTTCTTTTGTGCATTATCCAATTCATTTATGCTATCAGTAGATGGGGCTCATGCCGTTCATCCAGCTCAAAATCAAAAGACAGATCCTATAATAAGACCTAAGATGAACCACGGTGTGGCTCTGAAAGTTACTGCTAATCAATCTTATACCTCAGACGCATATTCACTGGCTGTGGTAAAACAAATATTAGAACCTAATGGAATTCCATATCAATACTTTGTAAATAGATCGGATACACCGGGGGGGTCTACAATAGGACCTATTTCTTCGACTCATCTAGATATAAATGCTGTGGATTTAGGATTGGCAATGATTGGAATGCACTCTATTCGTGAACTATGTGGTGTTGAAGATCTTATGAATTTAAAAAAATTACTTAAAAATTATTATTCTCTTTAAAATAAATATTTGATTTATTGGGGGGATACAGGGGAGTGAAAAGATGAAAATATTATTAGTAGAGGATGAACAACAGATATCGGATTATATAAGCAAAGGGTTGTTAGAAGCAGGGTATGGTGTGGATGCTGTGGATAATGGAGAGGATGCTATAAGCTATGCTACAAACAATGACTACGGCTTAATCTTACTAGATATTATGATTCCTAAAAAAAATGGAATAGAAGTAGTAAAATATTTGAAAAAGCAGAAAGATAATACACATATAATTCTTATATCGGCAAAGGATCAAATCCAAGATAAAGTTTTGGGATTAGATGCAGGAGCAGATGATTATTTAATAAAACCTTTTGCGTTTTCTGAGTTATTAGCTAGAATCAGAGCTATATTCAGGAGAAATACTGAGGGTAATGATAACATTTTGACAGCTGAAAATTTAAAGATGGACTTAGTAAAAAGAATTGTATCTAGAGATGATCAAATAATAGAACTGACAACTAGAGAATTTAATCTGTTGGAATATTTTATAGAAAATAAGAATATGGTTTTAACTCGTATGATGATTACAGAAAAAGTATGGAATATCAATTTTATTTCTGATACAAATGTAGTGGATGTATATATAAATCACTTGAGAAAAAAAATTGATAAGACATTTGATAAAAAATTAATCCATACTGTGAGAGGAGTTGGATATATATTAAAAGATTGACTAATTTTAAAAAAAACAATTTAATATTTTTAATTCTAGTTAGAAATAACATACGAAATTTTCTTGCACTGGGAATAATTTTTTCAGGAGTTTTTTTTCTAACTTCTAGTCTATTTAAAAACTATATAGATAAAGAATTAGCCAGTCAGGCTGCTATATTTCAATATCTCCTAAAGGAGGAAGGAATAGTTTTTGATCCTGATACAAATATAGACTACCTAGATCTTCTTCCTGTACGCTTGGATATTTTAGTAATAGATACAGAAGCCAAAAAGCCTGTGTATGTAGAAATAAATGATAATTCTTTTGTTTTTAGTAATGCGAAAGTTTTAACGAAGCTTATAAAAAATACTGACCTAAAAAAAAATTTATATACTACGGTTGAAAATAAAAGGCTTTTAATAGGAAACTTTGTTAGTGGAGATAAAATGTATATCTATGCACTCATAAGAGATATTTCAGATATAAATCTCTACCTTTCGTGGCTGTTAATAACCTTTGCTATAATTATCCTTTTAGCTATAATTTTTAACTATTACAATACAAATAATATGATGGACACTCTTTTAATGGGAGTAGATGAGATAACCAACTCAGCCCATGATATTAAGGGTAAAAATTTATCTAAAAGGATTGAAATAACCTCTTCAAATGAGAGTATAGGAAATCTGATATCTACTCTGAACTCGATGTTAGATCGGGTGGAAAATAGTTTTATTCGAATAAATGAGTTTACAGATAATGTGAGTCATGAACTGAAGACACCTATTATGTCTATTAAAAGTATGATAGAGGTGGAGTTGAGTAACGAAAGAACTAAGGAGGAGTATCAAGAGGACTTGGGAAAGGTATTGGTTGAAGTTAACTGGTTAAATAGTATTATTCAAAAATTGTTGATTTTTACTAAAAATCCAGAATCGTTGGAAGAACATTTTAGACCTGTAAATCTGGAAAAGATGATTTTGGAATTATGTGAATTTATGGATATCCTTACCTTAGAAAAAGAAATAACTTTAAACTGTCAGTTAGAAGATCATGAGATAGAGGTTTTGGGAGATGAGTCGTTACTTCGGGATGTATTTTTAAATATAATTTCTAATGCTATTAAATATAACAAAGATGGAGGAGAGATAAATATTACCTCTTTTGTCCTTGGAAATAAGATAGGAATTCGGATTTCAGATACAGGAATTGGAATTAAAGATAAGAATTTAAAGAAGATTACAGAAAGATTTTTTAGAGAAGACAAGGTTAGAACTACTAAAAAATCAGGTTCAGGACTGGGGCTATCCATCGTATCTCATCTAGTTGAAGTTCATAATGGAACTCTAGAGATAGAGAGTACCGAAGGGGTAGGAAGTGCGTTTACAGTATATCTGCCAAAATTTAGATAAAGTGTAAAGTTAAAAAAATTAAAAAGAGGCTGCCAGTTAAATTTTGGCAGCCTCTTTTGTTATAAATATATCTATATGGAGTGGTATATAGACAGATAGTGAAGGGTGGTCCCTGCTATGACAAAAAAATGCCATATGACATGGGTATACTTAACTTTTTTCATAGAGTAGAAGATGGCTCCTACAGAATAAGAGATACCTCCAACGATGAGCAGCGTTAGCGATACGGAGTTTAAACTATTCTTTAGGTTTCCAAAGACAAAGACAATCATCCATCCCATAAATAGGTAGATTAGAGTAGAGATTGTTTGAAATCTCCCTGCAAATTTAATTTTAAATATAATTCCTAGACTGGTTAAAGTCCATTGAATAACCAAGATTACCCAGCCTGTAATGCCTCCTAAAATCAGTAAAAATGGAGTGTATGATCCAGATATAAGGACATAGATAGCAGAATGATCTAATATTTTGAAAATTTTTCTATATTTCCCCATAGGAAGGATATGATATATTCCTGACATGAGATATAAAAATATGGCTGAAAGACCAAAGATTGAAAAACCTATAATCTGTTTTACACCCCCCTCTTGAACGGCATGGACAATTAAAAACGCTAAACCACTTATTGCCATCCCGGCTCCCAACAGATGAGTTATTGAACTCATATATTCTTCTAATTTTGAATACGGATTAATAACCTTCATTTTCCCTCCTTTAGCACTTCAAAATAACACTTGTTTTTATGTTTGTATTGTAACATATATATGTGTTTAATTCTTATCTTATTGATTAAATTTTATTAGAATCATATCTATTAAAAACTATATTTTAACTGTGGTCTTAATATATAGGTTGAATTTAAAGAAAAAACAAGATATGAATGAAATTATGTTATAATGCATAAGTATATTAAAAGAATAAGAGGAGGAGATTTATGAAAGCAGCATTTTTTGATATTGATGGGACTATATACAGAGATTCTCTTTTAACAGAGCATTTTAAAAGGTTGATAAAATATGAATTAATTGATCCCAGGCAGTGGGAAAATAAGGTGAAAGACCTGTATACTCAATGGGATATGAGGGAAGGCGGATATGATGCCTACCTACTAGGGCTGGTAGACAGCTATGTAGAAGCTATCCAAAATGTAACGGTAGAGCAAAATGAGTTTGTGGCCAACCAGGTGATGGATGTAAAGGCAGGAAGGGTATATAAATATACTAGAGACAGGATAAAATGGCATAGAAAGCAGGGGCATAAAGTTATATTTATCTCTGGAAGTCCAGAATTTTTGGTGTCGAAAATGGCAAAAAAATATGGAGCAGATGATTATTGCGGGACAATTTATCACTATGATGGAGAAAGATTTACAGGAGAAACTACACCTATGTGGGATTCGGTAAGTAAGCAAAAAGCTATCGATAAATTTGTAGAAAAATATAATATAAATTTAGAGGAATCTTATGCTTATGGAGATACCAATGGGGACCTGACTATGATGAATTCAGTGGGGCATCCAATTACAATCAATCCAGCTAAGGGCCTTTTGGAGAGTATTCAAAAAGATAAAATTTTAAAGGAAAAAATCCAGATTGTTGTAGAAAGAAAAGATGTTATCTATAAACTGAGTTCAGATGTAGATATATACGAATGCTCATTTATCGAGGAATGGGAAGAGGAATAAAAAATAGGAGAAAAAGATGCGAATAAAAGAAGAAGTAAATTTGTTTACAGAATTTAAGATAAAGGGAATAAGCCTAAAAAACAGGGTAGTTTTACCACCTATGGTAAGATTCAGCCTGATCGATAAAGACGGACTTGTTACCGATGGATTGGTAAAGTGGTATGAGGAAATAGCCCTGGGAGGAGTTGGAATGATCATCCTAGAAGCTTGTTGTGTTGCCGAAAATGCTAAATTAAGGGATAATCAAATAGGGATATGGAATGATAGTTTTATAGAAGGTTTGTCTAAAATAGCAGATGTTTGTAAAAAACATAAGACTCCTACTCTTATTCAGCTCCACCATGCTGGATTTAAAGAGGGGATAGCTGCTGTATCGGAAGAAAAATTAGATGGGATCTTAGAGGAGTTTATCGCAGCTTTTCACAGGGCAAAAAAATGCGGGTTTGATGGAATAGAGATCCATGGAGCACATACCTATCTTATATCACAGCTTCATTCTAAACTGTGGAATAAAAGGACAGATAAATATGGTGACAGGCTGTATTTTACCCGTGAATTGATAAAAAGAACAAAAGATATCTTTGATGACAATTTTATATTGGGAATCAGGATAGGAGGGAATGAGCCTACTTTAGAAGAGGGGATCTATATTGCAAAAGAGGTTGAAAAAGCAGGAGTAGATCTGATCCATGTATCCAGCGGAGTTCCCGATCCTAGTTTTAAACAGGATCGTAAGATAGAAGTACCGGCTGACTTTCCACTTGACTGGGTAGTATATCTGGGAGTAGAGATAAAAAAACACGTTAAAATACCTGTAATAGCTGTAAGGGCTATAAAAAAAGAGGTAGAAGCCAGTTATTTGATTGAGAATGATTTGGTGGACCTAGTAGCCGTTGGAAGAGCGATGATATCAAGACCTCATTGGATGTCTTGGGCCAAGAAAAAATATAAATTTAGGAAAAATACAGGTGGGAAACTCTTATAAATTCAACTTAACAGTAAAAAAGGCAGGAGAAATGATATGAATGAACTTTATAATGCAATCATTGAATATTTAAATGTAAGTGGACATTATCAAAGGATTTTTGTTGTAGGAATAATAATGGTGATGACCTTAATAATAGCGGTTATTATGCACTATATTACAGATTATATAATAAAAAATCACCTGATAAAATTGATTGAAAAAAGTGAAACTAAGTGGGATGATTTCTTAATTGAGAACAATGTTTTTAAATATTTAAATGCTCTAGTGCCATTAATTGTTTTTCAGATTATGATAAGAAAATTAAATTTTTTAGAATCTTTCTTTGAAAAGACAGTAGATATAGGAATGGTAATAATATTTACCCTTATTGCAAATGGAATTTTGTCGGTATTCAGTGATATCTATAGTACATACAGTATATCTAAAAGACGACCCATTAAGAGTTATCTCCAGGTTATGAGCTTATTTTTAGTGATTGTAGCTGTAACAATATCTGTGGGGATAATTATGGATAAATCACCCCTTAAAATTTTAAGCGGGATAGGTGCAATGACAGCTGTGATTATGCTTATTTTTAAAGATGCTATTTTGGGATTTGTTGCCAGTATTCAACTAGCAGCTAACAATATGGTCGGGATAGGCGACTGGATTGAGATGCCAAACCAGCTGGCTGATGGAGATGTAATAGAGATAAATTTAACCAATGTAAAGGTTCAAAATTTTGATAAAACTATTACAACTATTCCCAGTTATGCCCTTGTCAGTAATTCATTTCGAAATTGGAAGGGGATGCAGTCTACAGGAAGCAGGAGGATAAAAAGATCTATATTTTTAGACAGCAATAGTGTGAAATTTTTATCTTCAGAGGAAGTTAAAGAGTTTAAAAAAATTGATCTTTTAAAAGGTTATATTGAGAGGAAAGAAAAAGAAATTGAAGTGTCTAATAGGGATAGAAATGTTCTATCTACTCCTATTAATGGCAGAAGACTTACAAATATTGGGATGTTTAGAGCTTATGTTGAATTGTATTTAAAAAATAGTCCCTATATCAATCAAAATTTAACCCTCTTAGTCAGGCAGCAGGAACCGACATTTCAAGGGATTCCCCTTGAGATATATTGTTTTGCTAAAACTATTGTCTGGCAGGAGTATGAAGGGATTCAATCGGATCTCTTTGAACATCTGATACCAACAATCCATGAATTTGATCTGGCAGTATTTCAAAATCCTACTGGGAATGATCTAAGGATGTTAAGAAAATAAGAGGCTGAGGCCTCT
>DAOUPY010000001.1 GCA_030625925.1 Fusobacteriaceae bacterium
ACCTTCAAGGGTTGATAATACAACCCAAAAGATCATGGAAAGATTCTTGATCTATCTGAAAACGTCTACTAATGGTTTCGACTACTATACCAATATAGGTTTAAGGGCGACGTCCAAAACAAAAGATGTGCTTTACACAGCCATAACATTTATAAAATACGGATACCTTGATGATGCTAAGAAAATTTTAATAAGGAGAATCGAGAGGGAAGAGGAGTTGTCTTATATTGATAGATCTAAACTGACCCTTGAAGAGGTTCAGGAAGCATATGTATATTTGATTTACCTAAAAGAATCTAATGACACCAAATTTTATAATGAAAATAAAGAAAAAATTCAAAAAAAAATTGATAAGATAGTGAGAAGTGTAAAACAAGATCTCAATAAAAAAAACATATTAGAGAAGGGTTATGAGTTTAAGGTTTATTATTACACCTATAATCTTTTAAGGTTGTATGGAGGGATGACTGGGGAGAAAAAACACCTTTCTATGGAAGAAATGTTAAAAAACTATCTATTTAAAAATTTTGTATCGGGTGATGGGATAAAAAAATATGTATTGGATCAAAAAACTACTTATTCTAAGTGGGAATATATATTGTTCTACGGGGATATAGAGACAAAAAAACTGGTAGATAAACTTTATAGCGGTAGTATTTTTAAAAGATACCCCTATTTTAGTAGTGGAAAAAGTATAGATGTTGAAACAAATTTAAGTCTGCTAGGGGGAGTTTACCTCAATAATTTGTCGAGAATTGGTGATATTAACTTATTGCAGCTCAATGAAGACATAGAGGAAAACGCTATGAAGATACCGAATAAAATTTATTTAACAGGGGGAAAGAGGTATGAAGTTAACGGTATAGATATATACCTGACGTCTAAATACTTGAACACCCTGTATGATAGGAGTGAAGAATGATTAGGGAAAATATAGAAAAAGAGATAGAAGCTATGTTGTATTTGGCCTCAGAATTAGAGATAAAAGAATTGGCTAAATTTTATAATATAAATGTAGAAAAGATGATCGAATATCTGAATCAATTAGGAGAAAATAAAAAAAATTGTGGAATAAACTTAAAAATTGGAAAAGGAATGGTATACTTTGAAACTAATCCTAAATATGGAGAGGTTGTTCACAACTTTTTTAATCAAGAGAGTAAACCTAAAAAATTATCTAGGGCAGCTATGGAGACCTTGTCTATAATAGCATATAAACAGCCTGTAACAAAAAGTCATATTGAGGCTATAAGAGGGGTAAGTGTAGAAAGAGTTATCCATAATTTAGAGGAAAAAGGATTGGTCTACCCCAGTGGAAAATTAGATAGAATTGGGAGACCAAATTTATATAGTACAACGGCTAATTTTTTAAATTATTTAAATATAGATGATTTAACAAAACTTCCAAATTACACAGAGATAAGGGAAGAGCTGAATACAGGCGAAGATAAAAGGCAAGATTAAAAAATAAAAATGAAGCACAAATTATATTAATTAATATGGAAAATAAATAATTTCGTGAATATTTGTATCATTTGTAGTAGAAAAATGGAGGAAAAATGGAAAAAGTAAGGTTAAATAAATACCTAGCATCTATAGGAATAGGGTCAAGGCGTGAGATAGATAAGATGGTAGAAGAAGAAAAAATAATGGTCAACGGTAAATGTCCAAGCCCGGGGATAAAGGTAAATATCAAGGATGAGATAACAGTAAATGGAAGAGCAGTAGGAAAAACAAAGGAAAAGAAAGTATATTATGTTTTAAATAAGCCTAAAAAGGTAATAAGTGCAGCGAAAGATGACAGAGGTAGAAGAACTGTAATAGATTTTATAAAAACAAAGGAAAGGATCTATCCTGTAGGAAGATTGGACTATGATACTGAAGGAATGATTATATTAACTAATGATGGAGATCTATATAACAAAGTAATCCATCCTAAAGGTGAAGTATATAAAAAATATTTAATCCAGGCTGCAGGAATTATAAAAAAAATAAAGCTGGGACAGTTAAAAGCGGGAATAAAATTAGAAGACGGTTTAACACTGCCAGCTAAGGTAAGATTTTTGAAGGAAGAGGGAAGTACTACTTGGTTAACAGTTTCTATTCGAGAGGGAAGAAATCGTCAAGTTAGAAGGATGTTAGACGCTATAGGACATAGAGTTATAAGTTTAACTAGGGTAAAGATTGGGACTATTGCTATGGGAGACTTAGAAACAGGGAAATATAGACACCTTACAAAAGAGGAAGTAAAATATTTAAAAAATGTTTAGAGGGAGAGTTGAAAGTTGGAGATAATTAAAGTATTTATAAAGTTTGGTTTAGTAGGGGCCAGTGGTGTAATAGTAAATATGTTGATCTATACTGCCCTTATAACTTTGAATGTAAACTATCTTGCAGCTGCTACAGTGGCATTTTTATTTGCAGTGAGCAGTAATTTTTACTTAAATTTCGTTTGGACATTTAAAGGTAAGGGGAAAGACAAAAGTATAAAGGAAAAATATTTACATTTTTTTATAATAAGTTTAATAAATTTTGTAATTAATTTATCTATTCTTAAAATAGCGGTAGAATTTTTATCGGTAAATGAATTGACCTATGATATAATAAAAAAATATTTAGGATCTAATCCTGATAAAATAATTAAGATAATAGCTCAGATGATTGGAATAGGAGTGGCAACATTTTTTAATTTTTTTGGTAATTATTTTATAACATTTCGAAAATAAAAGGAGAAATAGATGGAAAAAACATTAATAATTATACCAACGTATAATGAAAGCGAAAATGTTGAAAAATTATTGGAGACAATATACGAAGTTAAAGATGACTTGAATATATTGATAGTGGATGATAATTCTCCAGATAAGACCTATGAGATCATAGAAAGATTGATGGAAGAAAAATATAAAGATAGATTATTTATCCATAAAAGAAGCGGGAAGCTGGGACTGGGAACGGCATATATTGCCGGATTTAAATGGGCCTTGGAAAGGGACTATGATTATATATTCGAGATGGACGCTGATTTTTCTCATAATCCAAAGTATATCCCTGAATTTTTAAAGGAGATAAAAACTCATGACCTGGTAATAGGAAGCAGGTATGTGCCTGGAGGCGGAGTAGTAAACTGGGGAATCATAAGAAAGTTTATTAGTCGTGGAGGTAGTCTATATTCTAGGATAGTTCTAGGAGCTCCCATAAGAGATTTTACTGGCGGATTTAAATGTTTTAAAAGAAAAACTTTAGAAAATTTAAATTTAGATAAGATAGTATCCAATGGTTATTCTTTTCAAGTGGAATTAAATTATAAAGTATGGCTAAAAGGGATGAAAATTAAGGAAACACCGATTATATTTGAAGACAGAACCTTAGGGCAGTCCAAGATGAGTAAAAAAATATTTTTAGAAGCTATATTAAAGGTATTATGGATGAGAGCACACAAGAAGTTTTTAAAAGAAAATTAAAAGAACTCTCTCTTTCTTATTCCCTCTCTTTGCTGAAGAGAGGGAAAGCTTAACAATTTAAGGAATAGGAAAGTTGATTATGAATTAGAAATTATGGAGGAAGAAGATGGCATTAACTAGAGAAGATATATTAAAAGTAGCAAAATTATCTATGTTGGAATTCAAGGAATCAGAAGTTATGGTTTTACAGAACGAATTAAATGATATTTTAGAGTTCGTATCTAAATTAGATGAAGCAAATGTAGAAGGAGTAGAGCCTATGACCCAAGTAAATGATATATATAATTCATTTAGAGAAGATGTGGTTACAGAATCTTTAACTGTAGAAGAAGCGGTAAAAAATGCTCCTGAAGAGATAGAGGGAAGTTTTGCAGTGCCAAGAACTGTCAGCGAAAATTAAGGAGAAATTTTATGATGAAAAATATATTAGATAATTTTAATAAGAAAAAATTCATAATATTTTTAATAGGAATTACTGTTTTTAGGCTGATTATAGGTAGTTATTTGAACTTATCTGATGATGAGGCATATTATATGTTATGGTCTAGAAATTTAGGGATGAGTTATTATGATCATCCGCCCTTGATTGCCTATATAATAAGGTTAAGCACATTGATGTTTGGTGAAAATAATTTTTCTATGAGATTTGTCTCAGCAGGAATGATATTTGCAACCAGTATCTACATCTACAAAATCTCCTACTATTTGTATAAGAGTGAGAGGATCGCTGGTATTTCAGGGTTGATATTTAATATATTGCCACTGTATTCATTTCTATCTATAATGGTACTGCCAGATTCTCCGCTAATTTTACTATATACAATGGTTCTTTATTATTTTTTAAAGGTGATTTATGAAAAAGATTGTAGATCTTGGTATATTATAGCTATACTGACAGGTTTGGGTTTACTGAGTAAATATAATATGTTTATGGTTTATCCAAGTATATTTTTCTACCTGCTGCTAAGTAAGGAGAATAGATTTTGGCTCCTAAAAAAAGAGCCGTATATAGCATTTATTATATCCATACTCATGTTTTCACCTGTTATCTATTGGAATTACTCCCATAACTGGGGATCATTTCAATTTCATTTAGAGGGACGGCAGAATAAAACATTTAGATTCAGACCTACAAGGTTTTTTCAATTTGTAGGAGGGCAGATAGGTGTAGCATCTCCTATCTTATTCTTCGGACTATTTATAGCTTCTATAAAAAATTTCAAAAAACCAGATGTAAATATACTGTTTTGGTTTGCACTACCGCTTATCGCTGTATTTACCTTCAGCTCCCTGTCTAACAGCTCAAAAGTTCATTGGTTAGCTTGTGCTTACATACCTATGATAGTAGTTTTTGTAAGATATGTAGAGTTGAATAAATTGTGGCGGATAGGAATTGCACTCAGTGCAAGTTTATCTCTAATCTTATATTTTGCAGCCACAACCCTTATAATTCCTCTAAAGCCAAAGGACAATGCTTTGGCCGATATGCAGGGCTGGGACCTGGCCGCGGCTAGAGTACAGCAGATATATGATGAATCTACAAAAGATGGTGAAGAGTGGTTTTTGTTTGGGGATCGATATCAGACATCCTCTCAACTAGCTGCCTATCTACCGAAAAAAGAATATGTATATAATCTCAGTGGCGGGATAAGTCAATTTGATTATTGGAAAGATAGAGATGGAGTAATTGGAAAAAACGGTATCTTTGTAGCTCATTCATTTTACAACAGAAAACCAGAGGATAAATTCTTGTTTGACAGGGTAGAGCTGGTAGATACAGTTGTATTTAAAAGATGGGGAAGGGTTCAAAGGGAATATTATATATATAAGGTGTATAATTTTAAAGGGAGAAAATAGTGGATAAAGAGACGTTGATGATAATAATAGTTATCTTGATAGCTATAGATGTATTGAAAGAGGGTTATTTAAAAGGCTTTGTAGGAGCTTTTTTGAAAAATCTCGTAAAATATAAAAAAACAGCTCTGGCAGGTATAGTGATAACCATATTTACCATAGTTTATTTAGATCTTCCTGTAGCTAAGCAGTTTTCCAATAAATATTATGACAAAACTTTACAGGGGATAGAAAATGGAGCTAGAACAGCTACACCTGAAGAGATAGTTATATTACAGCAAAAAGCTGAGATAGAAAAAATAAGTAAGGAAAAATATTCAAAATACGAAAGGTTTTTGGCTAACCAAGGAGATGGAGATACTGCAGCAGGAACTGTAGTGATATTACTCCTCATAGGAACTTTGTTTAAGAATAAAAAATTAAGAAAAGTTTCTAAAGAAGCCCTTATGACAATAATTGCAGCAGGTCTGCTGGTAAATATATTAAAATATCTAATATCCAGGCTAAGACCAGATGTAAATATGCTGCCCTATCAGTTTTTTAGCTGGGCATCATGGATAGGTGGAAATGAAAGTATAAATCCATTTAAAAGCGCAAGTGCCAGTCTGCCTTCGGGACATGCAATCGTATCGGTGGCTGTAGCTTATTCATTTTATTATGGGTATAAAAATAAATTTATTAGATTAATGGCAGTAACTTATGCTGTGGTGTTAAGCTGCTCTAGAGTATATGGGACAAGACATTGGTTAAGTGATGTCATTTCAGCAGCATTTTTAGGAGTGTTGGTAGCTAAGACGATATATGAGATAAATAAAAATAAAAAATAAGAATAAACCTCTTCATTTAAATGGTTTCTCTTGAATTAGGAGAATTTATTCCCATGACAGATGAGGTCTAAAAAACAAGGAGGAAAAGATGTTATATAAGTATACAGCAACAGAGCTATCAGCTATGTTAAAAGCAAAAAAAATAACAGCGGTAGAATTAATAAACAATATATTTGATAGGATTGAAAAAACTGAATCAAAACTTGGAAGTTTTGTCCTATTGAAAAAAGAAAATGCCATAGAAGAGGCAAAGAAAGTAGATGAAAAAATAGCTAGAGGGGAAGAGTTACTACCACTAGAAGGAATTCCTGTTGCCATAAAAGATAATATGGTCTCCAAGGGTGACTTGACTACATCAGCATCTAAGATTCTTGCTAACTATGAAGGGATCTATGATTCCACTGTAGTGAAGAGATTAAAGGAAGCAGGAGCAATAATAATTGGTAAAACTAACATGGATGAATTTGCCATGGGATCTACGACAAAATCATCTTATATACAAGAGAGTAAAAACCCTTGGGATTTAGAAAGAACTCCAGGTGGATCATCAGGTGGATCTGCATCATCAGTTGGGTCAGGACAAGTAACGTTATCTTTAGGATCAGATACAGGTGGAAGTATAAGACAGCCAGCAGCATTTTGTGGGATAGTAGGACTAAAGCCTACCTATGGAAGAGTTTCTAGGTATGGATTGATGGCATTTGCATCATCACTGGATCAAATAGGACCAATGGGTAGAAGTGTAGAGGATGTAGCGGCTTTATTTAATGTGATCGGCGGATATGATGAAATGGATGCTACATCTATGGAATTAGAGATGCCTGATTTTACAGCTAATTTAGATGGAAACATTAAGGGAATGAAGATAGGAATTCCTAAGGAATACTTTATCGATGGATTAAATCCCAAGATAAAGAAGGTAACTGAGGATGCCATTGAAAATTTTAAAAAATTAGGAGCAGAGATCGTACCGATCAGCTTACCTAACACAGAGTTTGCCCCGGCAACTTATTATATAATTGCCCCAGCAGAAGCTAGTTCAAACTTAGCTCGTTTTGATGGAGTAAGATATGGATACAGAGCCAGCAGTTATGATGGTATAGAGGATATGTATATTAAAACTAGAAGTGAAGGATTTGGTCCTGAAGTAAAGAGAAGGATTATGATAGGAACTTATGTGCTTAGTGCTGGATATTATGACGCATATTATAAAAAAGCTCAAAAAGTAAGAAGACTTATTAAAAATGACTTTGAAAAGGCATTTAATGAGGTAGATGTGATCTTAACACCAGCTACTCCTGGAACTTCTTTTAAATTAACAGATAAAAAAACTCCAGTGGAGTTATATTTAGAGGATATATTCACAATTCCGGCAAATCTTTCTGGAATCCCTGGATTGGTAATTCCAGCAGGAAAGGTAGATAACCTTCCAGTAGGGATACAGCTCTTAGGAAAAGCCTTTGATGAGGCGACTATATTAAAAGCTGGGGATGCTTATGAGAAAGCATATACAAAGATGGATATACCGGAGCTATAAGAAGACTCTTCCTTTGGATGGAGAATTCATGATTATTAAAATTAAATATGAATCCCTCGTAGGGAGAAATAAAGTAAAATAGATATGTTTCTCTCTCCCTAGTCAGGGAGAGAGTGTCCGTAGGACGAGAGAGGGTAATAAAATAATAAAGAAGGAGAATATATATGGCTAGAGAATGGGAATCAGTAATTGGGCTAGAGATACATTGCCAATTGGATACAAAAACAAAAGTATGGTGTGGATGTAGCAGCGACTATGATAACTCACCAGAAAACACACATACATGTCCAATATGTTTAGGACATCCTGGAGCATTACCAAAACTTAACAAGAAAGTATTAGACTATGCGATCAAAGCAGGGTTTGCACTTAATTGTGACATAAACAAGGAGAGTAAGTTTGACAGAAAAAACTATTTCTATCCAGATACTCCTAAAAACTACCAAATAACTCAATTTGACCATCCATATGCTGAAGGCGGGCATATAGATATTAAATTATCTAATGGAGACGATAAAAGGATAGGAGTAACTAGAATTCATATAGAAGAAGATGCAGGAAAATCTATTCATGCAGGGGAAGAATCTTTTATAAACTTCAACAGAGCATCTATGCCCCTTATCGAGATCGTATCTGAACCAGATATGAGAACTTCAGGAGAAGCATATCAATATTTAAATTTGGTAAAGGATGCATTGAAATACACAAAGATTTCAGATGTTTCTATGGAATTAGGATCTCTTAGATGTGATGCTAATATATCTGTAATGCACAAAGGAGCAAAAGAATTTGGTAGAAGGGTAGAGGTAAAAAACTTGAACTCGTTTAAAGGGGTAGCACGAGCCATTGACTATGAGATCAGCAGACAGATAGAAGAGATAGAAAATGGTGGGAAAATCAACCAAGAAACTAGGCTTTGGGATGAGGAATCTCAAGTAACCAGAGTAATGAGAAGTAAGGAAGAAGCAATGGACTATAGATTTTTCCCTGAACCAGACCTGGTAAGAATAGTAATTACAGATGAGCAATTAGAAAGATTGGAAGGGGAAATGCCAGAATCGAAGATAGCGAAAATGGCAAGATTTGTAGAAAATTATAAGATCAGTGAAAATGATGCTGAGACATTATCTGGCAGTATTGAATTGGCGGACTATTTTGAAAAGGTAGCGGCATCTTCGAACAATCATAAACTTAGCTGTAATTGGATCTTAACAGAAGTGCTTAGAATACTAAAAGACAGCAATAAAACAATTGAAGATTTTTCTATCAATTCAGAGGAATTGGGAGAGATAATAAAACTGATAGATAAGGGAGCAATATCAAGTAAGATAGCTAAAAAATTATTTGAGATTAAATTAAATGACGAAAGAACTCCTATGGCTATTGTAGAAGAGGAAAAAATGGCACAGGTGGCCGATACCTCTGAGATTGAAAAGATGGTGATAGAAGTAGTGGCAAACAACCCTAAATTAGTAGAAGACTATAAGGTCGCTGATGAAGGAAGAAAGCCAAGAGTTATAAAGGGGCTTGTGGGGCAAGTCATGAAAGCATCCAAAGGAAAAGCAAATCCCAAGATGGTTATGGATATATTAATAGAAAAATTATCATAAAAAAAAGAGCGGTATTTCGCTCTTTTTATGATATAAACAAAAGGAGTGTTTAGGTGGAAAATAAAAGAAAGATAATAAGAATAATAAATTTACTTATAATTTTTCTGATAATATTATTCTTTTTACTCAATAAAATTACAGTCGCAGCTAGTTTACTAATAATTTTTTTATTTGGAAATACAGTTAGACTGGTACTCAATAGATCTAGAGGTATGGAGTTATTTAATCAGAGAACGTATTTATTTACCTTTGTTATGATACTCTTTTTTGGTATGTTAGGTTTGAGACTAGTCCAAGTTCAATTGATGAAACATGAAAAATTTACAGCTTTGGCAAAGCAGCAAAGTTATGGTAAATACTATCTCAATGGTAAAAGGGGGAAAATATTAGACTCTACAGGAAGGGAATTAGCTTATGATGTAGATGTCTATAAGGTTATAATAGATCCAAAAAGATTTTATCTGCTGGAGGAAAAAGATAAGATAGTAGAGGAACTAAAAAAGATCCAGCCCTTTACTGTGAAAAATTTCAAAACTAAGTTAAAAGAAAATCACATTAAAAATAAAAGATATCTAAAGATAATAAATAAGATCGATGAAGTTGAAAAAAATAAGATTGATGAGATACTGTCTAGGTATAAGATCAAATCTAATGAAATATATTTTGAGCATTCAACTCAAAGAAAATATTTTTCCTACCATGAGATGGCTCCTATAGTAGGATTTATGGGGGCTTTTTCGGGGAAAGAAAGAAGAAAAATAGGAGCTTATGGAATAGAAAGATATTACGATAAGTACTTAAAAAGAAATAAAATAGAAAAAAATGGATATTATAGTAACTTTAGAAAAATACTCCTCCCATCAGATAAAAGAAACAATGATTTTTTAGAAAAAGATGGAAATAACGTCCAGCTGACCATAGATTATTATATTCAATATATTTTAGATGATGAGATGCAGAAACAATTTGAAAAAACAGATTCCAAATCAGCTGTGGGAATAATAATGGATCCTAATAGTGGAAAAATACTAGCTATGTCCAGTTACCCAAGAGCAAAGAATATAGCATATTTAAATAATAGAGCTATAAGGTCACAGTATGAGATGGGGTCGACCTTTAAACCTATAATCATGGCAGCCGCATATGAGGAAGGGGTAATAAATGACAGGACAAGATTAGACAATCCAGACGGATATATCATGAGATATGGTCACAAAATAAGAGATAGTGACACTCATGGGATAGGACAAATAAGTCCACAAACAGTCATGAGAGTATCGAGTAATGTAGGGATGTCGTTGATCTCGGAAAAGTTGGATCCACCTACATTTGAAAGGTATTTAAAGGCGTTTAACCTTTATGATAAAACAGGTATAGATACCTTTGGAGAATTAGCACCGAGGCAGTTAGCATATAAAAAATGGGATGGAATGAAAAAATATACCATGTCCTATGGTCAGGGGATAGCTATAACTCCTCTTCAAATGATAGCAGCCTTAAGCACTACCGTAAATGGTGGGATATATTATGAGCCTTATTTGGTAGACAGTGTAAAAAGTCCAACAGGAATAACTATTAAAAAAAATATAGCTAATCCTAAAAGACGTGTTATATCCAAAGAGACTTCTAAAAAAATAAGGGAGATGCTGAAGGAAACGGTGGAGAAAGGAACAGGTAGAAATGGTGGTATTTCTGGGTATTCCATTGGAGGGAAAACAGGTACAGCACAGATAAGTGGTCGTGGCGGATATCTAAAACATGAATATATGTCTTCTTTTATGGGAGTATTTCCAGCAGAAAATCCAAGATATATAATGCTGATTATGTTTGAAAAACCAAATGCAGAGAGTTATTGGAGAAAATTTGGTGCCTGGGTAGCAGCTCCGGTATTTAAAGATACCTTGGATAGAATATTAAAATATAAGGGGATTACCCCAGAAAATGTAGATATTTTAGAGGGAGAAGACTATACAAACACCCTGTCTGAAAATTTAGAGCTGGATATAGATTTACTGCCTGACTTTAAAGGAAATGGTGTGAGGTTAGCTTTGATGATAGCTAATAAATACGGAATTGAGATAGCAATTGATGGCAGGGGTCAGGTAGTGGAACAATACCCTAAACCAGGAACAAAGATCGAAAAAGTAAAAAAAATAAAGATAAAATTAAGGCAGTGATATTATGAACTATGTATTGTATGTAGAGGGAGTAGAAAATGGTTTTTACACCTACTCAGATAGAGAAAAAAAATATAGAGTGGGAGATCATGTTTGGATAAATTTTAGGAGGACTAAGAAAGTCGGGGTAGTGCTATATGAAGATAGATCTATCAACCACGAGTTTAAAATAAGCGAAATTCTAGATCGTGTCGAGGAACAGGTATCCTATTCTAAGGAGTTAATAGACCTTTTTCTATGGATAAAAAAATATTATCTTTGTAACTTTGGAGATGTTATAGGGGTATCGAGACCTAAAAATATAAAAGTATCTTACAGTAAAAAAATTATTTTCAATAAATCTATTATACCTATGGATGAAAATGAGAGGGAATTTATAGACTATATCACTAAAAAACAGACAGCTGCTAAAACCACAATGGTACAAAAATTTGGTAAAAAACTACTGGATAAGTTCATAAAATCTCAAGTTGTATTAGAAAAAAATACAATTAAAGAAAATAAATATTTAAAAAATGAAGAAAATAGTATAAAATATAAATACAATAGAAAAAAATCACATTTAACTACGGAACAGGCAGAGGTAAAAAATAAAATATTAGAAGGAACTAAAAAACACTATCTTTTAAAAGGGATAACTGGTTCTGGAAAAACAGAGGTGTATATTGAACTTGTAAAAGATGCATTGGAAAAGGATGGAGGAGCTATATTTTTAGTTCCTGAGATATCTCTTACCCCTCAAATGGTAGATAGGTTTAAAAGAGAATTTGATGAAATTGCAATTTTACACAGCAGACTAACAGCAAAAGAAAGGGCTACCGAGTGGAAAGACATTTATTCGGACAAAAAAAGAGTTGTGTTAGGTGTACGATCTGCGATTTTTGCACCTGTAAAAAATCTTAAATATATAATAATAGACGAGGAGCATGAAGGAACCTATAAGCAGGATAGTAACCCTAGATATAATGCAAAATATGTAGCCATAAAAAGAGCAGAGATAGAAAATGCCAAGGTAGTCTTAGGTTCAGCTACACCATCTATAGAATCCTACTATCACGCAGCTCAAGGAGTGTTTCAACTATTAGAGTTGAAAAAAAGGTATGGGAATGCAATTGAACCCACCATGAAGTTAGTGGATATGAAGGGCGAGAAAAACGATTTTTTCAGTGAGGATCTAGTAGATCATATGGCTGTAAGACTTAGAAAAGATGAGCAGATAATGCTCCTCCTGAACAGAAAAGGCTATTCAACCTTTGTCCAATGTCATGAATGCGGGCATATAGAGACCTGTCCTCATTGTTCTATATCTCTCAGTTATTATAAAAAAGATGGTATTTATAAGTGTAATTATTGTGAATACACCAAAAACTATTCCAATATTTGCAGCAATTGTAAAGAAAAGTCATTGGAGTTTTCAGGGAAGGGTACTGAAAGGGTGGAATCGGAGTTAAATGAACTCTTTGATCTGCCTATTTTACGTGTAGACTCAGAGACTACCAAGACCAGGGATTCACACAACAGGATATATTCTGATTTTTTAAATAAAAAATACAATATAATGGTAGGGACACAGATGATATCCAAAGGATTTCATTTTCCCGAGGTGACCCTTGTAGGAATAATTAATTCTGACAGTATATTAAATTTTCCGGATTTTAGAGCCGGAGAAAAAACTTTCCAGCTGGTGAGTCAGGCAGCAGGACGTGCAGGCCGGGCTGAAAAAAAAGGAGAAGTAATAGTCCAAACATATCAACCTGATAATTATGTTATTCAAAAGATTATAAATAATGATTATGAGGGATTCTATGAAGAGGAGATAGACAACAGAAGAATTCTGAACTATCCGCCATTTTCTAGGATAATAAATATTATCATCTCCTCTAAGGAAGAAGACGGCTTAGAAGAATATACCGGTCAGTTTTATCAAGAGATAAAAAAAGATACTTTAGAGATGTATGGGCCTATGGCTCCTCCAATCTATAAGATGGGAGGGAACTACAGATCTCAGATATTTATAAAGGGAAATCGGCAAGAGATAAATAGATTAAAGGAAAAGATAGCAGAAACTGTGCTTGATTTTAAAAACAATGATAAAAAAAATAAATACAGGATAATAGTGGATGTAGATCCTATAAATTTAATGTAAGAGGTGGAAAATGATTTACGAAATAAGAACATATGGAGATCCAGTACTTAGGAATGAAAACAAGGAAGTAGAAAAAATTGATGACAACATCAGGGAAATATTTGATGGAATGGTAGAAACTATGAGGGATATAAGCGGTATAGGCTTAGCGGCTCCTCAAGCAGGAATTAATTTGAGAATGTTTGTAGTAGAAGCAGAGGAAGGGGTAGTTAAAAAAGTAATAAATCCTGAATTTTTAGAATACTCCAAACATTGTGTAGACCACGAAGAAGGATGTCTGAGTGTTCCTGGGATACATAAGAAAGTAAAGAGACCTGAAAGCTTAAAAGTGAGATATTTAAATGAATATGGTGAAAGTGTAGAAGAGGAATTAGAAGACCTTTGGGCTCGTGCATTCCAGCATGAAAATGATCATTTAGAGGGGATCTTTTTTGTAGACAAGATAGCACCTGTGGCGAAAAGATTAGTAAGTAAAAAATTATTGAATATGAAGAAAGAAACTTTAAGAAAATTAGGGAAATAACTCTTTCCTTATTGTCGTTTTCTCGAGGTCACGAATATTAGAATTCGTGAATCGTCGATATTTGTAAATTAAGATTTGATAAGCTTAATTTCAATAATCATCGAAAACACCATAGAAAAGAAGAGTAATGAAGGAGAGATGATTTGAGAATATTATTTATGGGAACACCTGAATTTGCACTAAATTCGATTAAAACACTAGATGAAAATCACGATGTGATTGGTATCTTTACTAAGGTAGATAAACCTAACAGCAGGGGGAAAAAAATATTGTTTAACCCGATTAAACAATATGGTTTAGATAACAATATTCCAGTATACCAGCCTAATTCAGTAAAAACAGATGAAACTATAGAGATGGTAAAAGAACTAAATCCTGACCTTATAGTAGTGGTGGCGTATGGTAAAATCTTACCGCAGGAACTGATAGATATTCCTGAAAAAGGGATAATCAATGTACACTCATCACTCCTGCCTAAATATAGAGGTGCTGCTCCAATCCACGCTGCCATAGTAAATGGTGAGAAGGAAAGTGGCGTAACTATAATGGATATAGTAGAGAAATTGGATGCTGGAGATATAATTTTACAGGCTAAAACACCTATAGATGAAATGGATACATTAGCGGATCTGCATGATAGATTGGCTTTAATAGGAAGTGAAGCACTATTAAAAGCTGTAAATATGATAGAAAGCGGGACTGTTACGAGAACTCCTCAAGACGAGAGTAAGGTAACTTTTGTTAAACCTATCAAAAAGGATCAGTGTGAGATACACTGGGATCATTCCATGGAAAGGGTATATAATTTTGTAAGGGGATTAAATCCATTTCCATCTGCATATTCATTTTGTAATGAAAAATTGTATAAGATATATTTTGTAGAAAAATATGACAGAGACTATGCTGGTGAATTTGGAGAAGTAGTTGATCTCATCAAGGGGAAAGGACCGGTTATAAAGGTATTGGATGGAAGTCTGATAATAACCAGTGTAAAGCCTGAGAATAAAAAGAAAATGACTGGATCAGATTTAGTTAATGGAAATTATGTTAAAGTAGGAGAAAAATTTAGTATAGGCAGTAAAGTAATTCAATTATAGGGGGAAACAAGTGATTATAAAAGAAAAAAGAAATGGGATATCCTCAAGGGTAATAGAGAGATTGACTAAATATTTGAGATGTTTAGAAAATTTATCACCTGAGGATTATATATCTTCAGAGGAATTAGCACTTAAAATGGGTTTTACAGCAGCTCAAATTAGAAAAGATCTATCTAATTTTGGTGAATTTGGTATAAGGGGAAAAGGTTATCAAATCAGAACTCTTTATAGTGATATTGAAAGAATATTGGGAGTGCATAAAACAAATAATATAATAGTTGTAGGAGCAGGAAGACTTGGAGGGGCCTTAGTATCAGAACCTGAGTTTACTAAAGAAAGTTTTAATATAATAGGAGTTTTTGATAATTCTGACACTAAGATTGGAACTGAGATGAAAGGGATCAAGATCAGAGATGTAAAGGAAATTCCATACTTTTTACAGTCTAAAGACAAGGTAGACGTAGCGATATTAACAGTACCTAAAAAAGTAGCTCAGCAAACGGCTGCAATATTAGTGGAAGCAGGGGTTAAATCAATTTTAAATTTTGCACCAATTAATTTAGAGGTACCAGATCATATAGCAGTACAAAATATAGATCTGTATGCTAAGTTACAGGAATTAAATTATTGGAAGGAGCAATTAACAAATAATGATTAATATAATAGATGGTAAAAAGATATCGGCAGATATCAAAGAAGAAATAAGGCTGGAAGTAGAGAAGTTAGTCGAAGGTGGGAAAAGAGCACCGGGGCTGGCAGTAATTATTGTAGGAGAAAATCCTGCATCTAAGGTGTATGTGAACTCAAAGGTAAAAACATGCAGTGCTTTGGGTATATATTCTGAAAAATATAATTTGGATTCATCAGTTACAGAGGTAAAACTTTTAAAATTAATTGAAGAGTTGAATAATAAAGAGGAAATAGATGGTATACTAGTGCAGTTGCCGCTTCCAAAACATATAGATGAAGATAAGGTGATCGAAGCTATAAAACCAAACAAGGATGTAGATGGATTTCATCCGATAAACTTAGGCAAATTAGTCATAGGAAAAAATGGGTTTAAATCTTGTACTCCATATGGTATTATAGAGTTGTTAAAAAGGTACGAACTAGATCTTAATGGGAAAGATGTAGTAATAATCGGCAGAAGTAATATAGTCGGGAAACCACTGTCAATTATGTTAACTAACGAAAATGCAACTGTAACTTTATGCCACAGCAGGACAAAGAATCTGTCAGAAAAAACCCTTGACGCAGATATAGTAGTAGTAGCTATAGGAAAGGAAAAGTTTTTGACTGAGGATATGGTAAAAGATGGAAGCGTAGTAATAGATGTAGGTATAAATAGGAATAATCTAGGGAAACTATGTGGAGATGTAGACTTTGAAAATGTATCAAAGAAAACGTCGCTAATAACACCTGTACCAGGTGGAGTCGGACCTATGACAATAGCTATGCTTATGAAAAATACAGTGAAATCAAGAATAGAAAAAATATAAATTAATGGGGTGGGGACATGGCAAGTGAATCAAGAGAGTTTTTTATAGTAGATAAAAGGATCTTACCTAATTCAATTCAAAATGTGATTAAGGTAAATGAAATAGTTCAAAAAGAGGGTGTATCAAAGTATGAAGCAATAAAAAGAGTTGGAATAAGTAGAAGTACATATTATAAGTATAAGGACTTTATCAAACCATTTTTTGAAAGTGGAAAAGATACAGTGTTTAATATAAATATGGCTCTTCATGATGAGCCCGGAATGTTATCTAAAATATTTAATGTAATAGCAGATTCAGGAGTGAACATCCTTACAATAACTCAAAATATACCTATCGATGGAATTGCAAGGGTTACTTTAGCACTTAGAACCAATGCTGATTCTCTGAGAAATATAGAAACTATGTTAGAAAAAATAACTGAACAGCCAGGTGTAAGCGAGATTAGGATAATAGGAAATAACTAATAATTAAACCTTATTTTAAAATAAGGTGAAAAAATAAAAATATAAGGGTAATGCCTGGTGCTTATCCCAGAATAGCAGGAGGAAATATGAAAATAGATGTAAAAGCTATAAAAGAATTATCTGAAAGTATAGAAAAATACGGATTAGAAGAGATAACTTTAGAAAGTGAAGGAACTAAAATTTCTCTTAAAAGAGAGATTGAAAAAGAGGTAGTAACTCAAGTGGCGGCAGAGCCAAGAGTTGTAGCAGCAGCTCCTAGAAAAGCGAGTAAAGCTAAGATAGCTGAGGTAGAGACAAAAAAATATGATTCTATAAAATCACCTATGGTAGGAACATACTATGGTGCACCATCTCCAGATGCAGACACATTTGTAAAAGCGGGACAAATTGTAGAAGCTGGAGATATTCTGTGTATCGTAGAAGCTATGAAGCTTATGAATGAAGTAAAAGCAGAGAAAAGATGCAAAATAGTAAAATCAGTATTAACTGACGGAGCACCTGTAACTAAGGGAGCCGATCTATTCTTAATAGAAGAAGCATAAAGATAACCATATAAAAAGATGAAAGGCTGCTGTCTTTCATCTTTTTATATGGTAGAATAAAATTGAAAAACCTTATAGAACACATGTTAAATCTATGGAATCTTCAGATCGAAATTCTAGCAATTCTTAATTAAATATGATATAATTCAAAGATGGGAAAACTATAAAAAAATGGAAGAAAAGATTGTTTTTAAACAAAAAAAATAAGGTAGGAGTAAAAGATGAAATTAGCCGTTATAACTTTAGGTTGTAGTAAAAACCTAGTAGACACAGAACATTATTTAGGAATATTAGTAAATAAAAAAGGATTTGAGATCACTACAGAGGTAGAGGACGCAGATCTATGTATCATAAATACTTGTGGATTTATTGGTGATGCCAAAGAAGAATCTATCGAGAGTATATTAGCGGTAGCAGAATACAAAAGAAGCGGGAAATTAAAGAAGATAATTGTAGCTGGATGTCTGGCAGAAAGATATGCAGATGAATTGTTGGCAGAGATACCGGAAGTAGACGCTATCATAGGAACTGGTGACATAGATAAGATAGAGGAAGTAGTAGATGAAATTTTAGCAGATAAAAGAGTTATCAGAAGTGAATCTTTAGACTTTTTAGCCAATGCTGAAACTGAAAGAATAATTACAACTTTTCCTCATACTGCATACCTAAAGATAGCAGAAGGGTGTAATAGAAGATGTACTTATTGTATCATCCCTAGTTTACGTGGGAAGCTTCGTAGCAGGACTATTGAAGATATCATAGTAGAAGCTAAAAATTTAGTGGCTAATGGTGTAAGAGAGATAAACTTATTAGCTCAAGAAACAACAGAATATGGATTAGATCTATATAAGAAAAAAGCTTTACCTGATCTAATGAGAGAGTTAGTTAAGATAGAGGGATTAAAATGGATCAGGACATACTATATGTTCCCTAATTCAGTAACTGATGAACTTATAGAGGTTATGAAAACGGAAGAAAAAATATGCAACTATTTTGATATTCCTATTCAGCATGTAGCTGATTCTATGTTACAGGGAATGAAAAGAGCAATATCAGGAAATGCTTCTAAAGAGTTACTACGTAAGATTAGAAGAGATATTCCTGATGCTATATTTAGAACATCTATAATAGTAGGATTCCCTGGTGAAACAGAAGATGATTTCCAGGAATTAAAGGAATTTATAGAAGAATTTAAATTTGATTATATTGGTGTATTTAAATATTCAAGGGAGGAAGATACAGTAGCCTTTGATATGGAAAACCAAGTAGATGAAGATGTAAAACATAGAAGATGGGTAGAACTTAGCAATTTACAAGCTGAGATTGCAGAAGCAAAGAATAGATCCTTCTTAGGAACGGAGATCGAAGTGATGATAGATGGTGTGTCAGAAGAATCTGAATATATGCTGGAAGGAAGAACAAGAGGGCAGGCTTTGGAAATAGATGGAAAAGTTTTAACCAATGACGGAACTGCTAAACCAGGAGAAATAGTGAAAGTAAAAGTAGAACAAAACTTTAATTACGACCTATTAGGGCCTATAGTAGCAAATGAAGTAACTAATCTTTAGGAGGGACGAAGATGAGTATGAATATGCCTAATAAATTAACTATGGCAAGAATAATTTTAGCAGTTCCATTTATTTATTTTCTTGGAATATCTGATGGAGATAGTGGATTTGTATATAGAATGATAGCTTTGGGATTATTTATGGTAGCATCTATTACAGATTTTTTAGATGGATATATAGCTAGAAAAAATAATATGATTACGGATTTTGGAAAATTAATGGATCCGTTAGCAGATAAAATATTAGTTATATCAGCATTAGTAGTGTTTGTAGAAGTTGGGTTTTTACCTTCATGGATATCTATAGTTGTCTTGGCTCGTGAATTTCTAATTAGTGGTATCAGATCATTGGCAGCCGCCAATGGAGAGGTGATCCCTGCCGGGAATCTGGGTAAATATAAGACGACTGCTCAAATGGTAGGTATAATAGTGATAATGATATTAGGAGTAACACAGATTGAAATACTAGGTATTCATTTAAATGTTTGGATAATGCTGCCATCTGTAATTTTGACTATATGGTCAGGGTGGGATTATTCAGTGAAAGCAAAACATTATTTTATGAATATGGAATAAGTGGAGGAATAGATGTTTTTGATATATAGAATAGTAAGTTATGCAGTAGAGATATTAAAAATTTTAATTTTATTGAGAATCATATTATCATGGGTTGCTCCTCAGAGCAGAAATGAATTTATTGAGTTGATTCATACAGTTACAGAACCAATCTTAAGACCATTTAGAATAATGATTCCCTTAGGTGGTGCTAGATTAGATCTGTCACCAATATTGGCATACTATGTGTTAGGTCTTGCAAAGTATTTAATTTTTAGAATATTAAGTATGATTTCTTAGGGGTAATTCATGAATTACCCCTAAGAAGTGAATTACCCGTACGAAGTGAATTATTCGTGCGAAGTGAAAAATTAATGGAGTCTGCCCGCCAAAGGCGGGCAGACTCCTTATCTTTAAAGGTGTGTAATATCTTTAAAGGTTAAGTGAAAAAAGAAAATTAGAAGTTACGTAGGAGGAAAAATGCATAAAGAGATAGAGTGTGAGTACCATATACCGGTGTTGTATGAAGAAACTTTAAATAACTTAGTTACTAATACAGATGGTGTATATGTAGATGGAACCTTAGGTGGAGGAGGTCATTCAGAAGGTATAGTAAAAAGACTTTCAGAAAAAGGAATGTTGATCTCTATAGACCAGGATCAAAATGCTATTGATTTTGCAAGTAAAAGGCTGGAAAAATATGGAGATAAAGTAAAGATTTTTAAATCTAATTTTTGTGAGATGGACAGTGTAGTATATATGGCAGGATACGATAAGGTAGATGGAATAATGATGGATATAGGAGTTTCTTCTAAACAGCTGGATGATCCTGAAAGAGGATTTTCATATAAATATAATACTCGTTTAGACATGAGAATGGACAAAAATATGCCTATTTCGGCCTACGAAGTGATAAATAATTATGAAGAAGAAGAGATTTCGAGAATTATATATGAATATGGTGAAGAAAGGTATGCCAGAAAAATAGCGAAATATATAGTTTACAATAGAGCAGAAAAAGCTATCGAAACTACTGGAGATTTAGTAGCAGTGATCAAAAAAGCTATCAAAGGACATCCTAAGAAACATCCAGCTAAAAAAACCTTCCAAGCTATAAGGATAGAAGTTAATAAGGAATTGGACGTGCTTGCAAATGTAATAGATAAGGCGGTTAACCTTTTGAAACCAGGGGGAAGATTAGCTATTATTACCTTTCATTCGTTAGAAGACAGGATAGTAAAGCAAAAATTTAAAGAGTTGTCTACAGATTGTCTCTGCCCGTCGCATCTATTGGTTTGTCAATGTAACCACAAAGCCACGGTGAAACGTGTAACAAGAAAACCTATTATTCCTAACACAGATGAGCTGGAATTTAACAATAGAGCACATTCGTCTAAACTGAGAGTAGTAGAAAAGTTATGAAAAAAAGAAATAAAATATTAATGATTTTATTATCGATAATTTTTTTAATTTTTATGGAAGGATTACGGCTGCACTATACCATAGAGGCAGTCAGAGTGAGTAAAGAGATTAAGGTGCAGAAAACCTATAATCAGAATCTTCAAAAGGATATATCTAGAGAAAAAATAAAATTGACAGAAAAAATGGACTTAAATACAATTAAAAAACGTGCTGAAAAAGAATTGGGGATGGAAGTTTCTGAATCTATTAACTATGTTAAAATGAAGGTAAATGTTTCAAAATGAAATAAAAAGCTTTGAAACTTGACTTTGCCTGATTAAGGTTGTATGATGAGTAAGTGCTAGTCTGATTATAAATTGTTATAAAAAGGGGTAAAAATTGAAAAAAGGAAATATAGTAGAGATTAAAATAGATAAGATAATTTTTGGTGGTGAAGGCTTAGGGTATTATGGCGATTTAGCTATTTTTGTACCTATGTCTGTACCTGGGGATGTCTTAGAAGTGGAAATAATTTCACTAAAAAAAACATACGGAAGAGCTCTTATAAAAAAAATAATAAGGCCTGGAATAGATAGAGCAGCCGGAGACAAAATAAGCTTTGAAGATCATCATGGTTGTGACTTTGCAATGCTTAAATATAATGAGCAGTTAAAGTATAAAAAACTCATGGTAGAAGATGTGCTTTCTAGAGTAGGGAAAGTGGATTTAGAGAAGGTAGAAATATTTGATACTGTAGGAGCAGAAAATCAATTTAACTATAGAAATAAAGTGATTGAACCCTTTGCACGTAAAAATGGAAAAGTAATATCAGGTTTCTTTAAAAGAAGATCCCATGAAGTTTTTGAAGTAGAGGAAAATGTTCTTCAATCTAAGCTTTCAAATGAAATTATATCCAGGATCAAAGTACTTCTAAATGAAGCTAAACTAAGTGTATACAATGAAAGAGCTCATAAAGGAATATTGAGGCATATAATGGTTAGAACGACTTCATTTAATGAGGCTATGGTTGTACTTATTATTAAAGGCAAGGTAGACTCAAAAATAGAAGCAGTTTTAAATACTTTATATAATGAAAATGACAAGATTAAGTCTGTATATGTTTCTATCAATAACAAGAGAACAAATTTTGCTTTAGGTGAGCAAAATATCCATCTATTGGGAGACAGATATATAAAGGAAGAGTTGTACGGAATTGGATTTAACATATCTCCTACATCGTTTTTTCAAATTAATATAGAGCAGACTAAAAATCTATATGAAACAGCAATATCTTACTTTGATGATATAAAAAATAAAAATATAGTGGATGCTTATTCAGGTACAGGAACTATTGCTATGATCCTGTCAAAGGACGCCAATAAGGTCTATGCTATAGAGATGGTGGAATCAGCAACAAGAGCCGCTTTAAGAACCAGTGTAGAAAATAAGATAGAAAATATAGAATTTATAAATGGTAAAGCTGAGGAGAAATTAATTGAACTGATTGAAGCAGGAAATCAAATAGATTCAATAATATTTGACCCCCCTAGAAAGGGAATAGCACAGAATATACTGGAAAAACTATCTGAAACGGAGATAAAAGAAATAGTGTACATATCATGTAACCCGTCAACATTTGCTAGAGATACGCAGATATTAGAAGGAGTGGGATATAAGTTGACCAAAGTTTGTCCAGTGGATATGTTTCCTAATACCAGTCATATTGAGATAGTAGGAAAATTTTCGAAGACAAATTAATATGAAGGGGTAATTCATATATTATTCCAACAGGAGGGAAGATGGAAGTTAAATTAATAATTTTTTTAATAATAGCTTATTTTATGGGATCAATCCCAACAGGTGTAGTTATAGGAAAAAAGTTTAAGGGTATAGATATCAGAGAACATGGAAGTAAAAATACTGGTGCTACTAACGCTTACAGAGTGTTGGGAAAACAATATGGAATAATTGTTCTTTTGTCAGATGCTCTAAAAGGATATCTGCCAGTTTTTCTAGCAAATTTAGCTGGAATAAATGGATGGCAGCTTATCTTAATAGGATTAGTGACAATAGTTGGTCATACCCTGTCTGTATTTTTGAAGTTTAAAGGTGGAAAGGGAGTAGCAACTAGTTTAGGAGTATTTTTATATCTAGTTCCAAATATAGTTTTAATTTTACTTGTTGTATTTATACTGATTGCATTTTCAACTAAATATGTATCACTGGCTTCTGTATCAGCAGCAGGATTGTTTCCAATATTAGTGCTGTTTATGCCTGTGAAACCGGAGCTGGGAAAATGGAATATGTTTGGGTTTGCTCTTATCATCGCTCTATTTGTGATATTTAAGCATAGAAGCAATATCCAGAGGCTGCTGCATGGGAATGAAAATAAATTTGGAGCTAAAAAATAATTTAAACAATTAAAATATTTTAAATGATTTTAAAAAAGGAGTAAATTATGGGAAAAATTGTAGTGATGGGAGCAGGTTCCTGGGGAACAGCTCTTGCTAGAATTATAGCGTCTAAGGGAAACAAGGTTACTTTATGGGATTACAACGAAGAAAGGGCAAAATTATTACAAAAAAGCAGGGTAAATGAAAAGTTTTTATCCCATGCTGAATTTCCAGAAACTTTACAGGTGACATCTCAGATTGAAGGTTTGTTAGATGATGTAGAATACCTCATCATGGCTGTGCCATCTCAAGTGCTGAGGAGTGTTATAGCTAAAATTAGTGATCAGTTGACAGAAAAAACAATAATCGTTAATACTGCCAAAGGCATAGAGATCTCTACAGGGATGAGATTATCCCGAGTTATTAAAGATGAAGTACTGGGAAAATTTCATAAAAACATTGTGGTTCTTTCTGGACCTACTCATGCAGAAGAGGTAGCCAAAAATCTTCCCTCTGCAATAGTAGCTGCCGGAGAATCTGGATGTGCTAAAAAGATACAAGAATTGTTTAATACAGAAAATTTTAGAGTTTATGAAAGTAATGATATTATCGGAGTAGAATTAGGTGGAGCTGTAAAAAATGGTATTGCAATAGCTGCCGGTGCAGCTGATGGAATAGGATTTGGAGACAATACAAAGGCGGCACTGATAACTAGAGGATTAGCAGAGATGGTAAGATTTGGAGAAGCTTTGGGAGCCAGAGCTGAGACTTTTTCAGGACTGACTGGAATGGGGGATCTAATAGTAACTTGTGCCAGTACCCACAGTAGAAATAGACATGTGGGGCAAAAATTAGGTGAAGGAAAGAAATTGAAAGAAATCTTAGAAGAGATGGAAATGGTAGCTGAAGGAGTACCGACTGTGAAAGCTGTCTACGAATTAGCTCAAAAGAAGAAGGTGTCAATGCCAATATTAGAAGGTGTGTATAAGGTATTATATGAAAATAAATTAGCAACTGAAATGGTTAAAGAATTGATGACTAGAGACTTAAAGAGAGAATTTTAAAAACTAAGGATGATGAGATTATGGAGAGGACAAAAGATTTAGTATCTTTATATTTAAAAGATATTAGGCAGTACGAAATTTTGACAAAGGAAGAGGAATTAAAATTACTTATAGCAGCCAAAAGTGGTTGTGAAGAATCCAAGGAAAAATTAATTCTATCTAACTTACGGTTGGTAGTGAATGTAGCTAAAAAATATACTAGAAAAGGAATGGGTTTAATAGACCTTATCAGTGAAGGTAATTTTGGGCTTATCCATGCTATTAAGAAATTTGACGTGGATAAGGGATTTAGATTTTCAACTTATGCAGTGTGGTGGATTAAACAATCCATAACTAAATCTATTATTAGTAAGGGAAGAGAAATCAGGATACCGTCTTATAAATATGATATGTTGAATAAGGTAAATAAATATATCATGAATCATGTAATGGAAACTAGTAAATACCCTGATTTTAATCAAATATCAAAGGGCTTAGGTATGCCAGAGGACAAGATTCAAAAAGTAATGTTAGAATTTCAAGATCTGATGTCTTTAAATGCTTCCATAGGAGAGGATATTTTCTTAGAAGATACCATAAGCCAGCCTGAGGAACAGTCACTTGAAAATCAAGTTTTGAGAGGAATAGGCAGGGAAGAGATTACTAAGATGTTAGATGCTCTGAAACCTCGTGAAAAAGAAATCGTGAAATTAAGATATGGAATTGATGGATATGATATTCATACTTTAGAAGAGATTGGTAAAACATTTAATATTACCAGAGAAAGAGTGAGACAGATTGAGAAAAAAACCTTATTAAAGCTTAAAACAAGGTTTAGTGAGGAATTGAGACCCTATTTATTTAAATAATACAAGTTCCCCGCCTTTTTCCGGTGGGGATTCTTTAATTTTACTGGTAGATGTGGTAGAATGAATTAAAATTGAAAATTAAGGTTAAAAGATAGGGAGGTAACAATTGAAAATTAAAGTAAATAAACAAGAATTTTTAAAGACTTTAGGGGTAGTAAGCAAGGCTATCACTGAAAATAAAATAAGACCTATTATTTCGGGTGTATACATGGAGGCTAATGACTCCACAATAATTTTAAAGGGAACAAATTTAGAATTAACGGTTACATCTAAGATGGAAGGAGAGGTAATAGAGGGTGGAAATCTGGTGTTTTCCCATCAACTGGTGGAGGAATATTTAAAAGAGATCAGTGATACCGAAATAACTTTTAGTATAGATGGAGAAACTCTTTTGATCGAAACAGAAAATTCATCTTCTGAATTTTCCGTTTTTGATGCTTCTGAATACCCAAAAATCAGAGGATTTCAAGGAGGGAAAGAGTATAAGCTTCCCATAGATCTTTTTGTAAATCTATTGGAAAAGTCAAAATTTGCAGCTTCTCAAACTACAGATAATATATCTATAAATTGCTTGAGAATGGAATTAGCAGACGGAATGTTAAAATTAATTTCAACAGATACATATAGATTAGTCTATATAACTGAGCAGGTAGATCTAGATGGAGAATTAAAGGTCAGTATTCCTTTAAAAAGTGTAGAGGCTATTATAAAAATTCTAGTTTCAAAAAAAATTGAGAATATTAGGTTTGCATATGAAGGAAATCAAGTTAAATTTATAGTAGGTGCAACTGAAATATTAACTAGGGTGATCGATCTGCCATTTCCAGATTATGATGGAATATTAAATGCAACAGGATACACTAAAGAAGTTTTGATAGATTCAGCTGAATTTAAAAATGTTCTTAAAAGGGTGCAAATATTTGTTAGGAATAATGCAGAATCTAAAAATAGCGGGGTATTCGAATTTAAAGGTGATCTATTAGAGATAAAAGGGATATCTGAAATCGCTAAGATCAATGAAACGATAGAAATAAAAAAAGATGGAGAAGATTTGAAAATTTCTCTTAATGTAAAGTTTTTATTGGACTACCTTTCTTTCATAGAGAAGGAGAAAAACGTCTCCTTGAGTCTTTCTACTTCTAGTGGTGCTGTAGAATTAACGATAGAAAATGAAAAGAATTTTAAATATTTAGTGATGCCATTGGCATTAAAAGATTAAAAAATAAGTGAGCTCAAGTTTTGGTTAAAACTTGAGCTTTTTTTGACGGTGTAATTTTAATATGATATACTAATTAGGAGTATCGTATGTAATAATACCTTGATTAAATAAGGTTTATAAAGGTTTTTACCTATAGGCCGGATGGAGAAGATAATATGTTGAAAATAGTTGTTTTAAGGTTGATCTACCTTATTTTTTACCTCTTGGTGATCATAGCTAGAAAGTTTTCCAAAGAGGAAATTGAAAATAGTAAGATCTCTAAGATATTTATCCATTTTAATAATGCTATTGTGCTAAAACGATGCAAGGATGTACCAGCAAATAGGGTGTCGATCTTGCTCCCTCATTGTATTCAAAATTACGAATGTCCATTAAAGGTAACATCTACAGTGGAAAATTGTAATGAATGTGGGAAGTGTAAAATAGGAGATATACTGAAATTACAGAGGAAATATGGGGTGAAAGCTAAGGTTGCTACTGGAGGAACATTAGCACGGAAGTTTTTGAAGGAAACAAAACCAAAACTTGTAATAGCTGTAGCCTGTGAAAGAGATTTGGTAGCAGGAATCTACGATGCGTTTCCAATATCTGTATACGGTGTATTCAACAAAAAAATAAATGGGCCATGTTTTAATACCGATCTTTCAATTCAAGAGATTGAAAGTGTACTAGAAAGATTAAAATAGGAGGAACTCGTGAAGAAAAGATTATTAATTTTGTCCCTTTTGATCGTAGTAAGCGGTCAAATTTTTGCTACAGATAGAGATGATATGAAATATATTGATAAATTATACGAAGCTAAAGAATATTCCATGGCTACAGACGAACTAAAAACCTTTGTAGGGAAATACCCTGAGAGTAATTATCAAAAAGTGGCACTAGAGAGACTGTCTAAAACACTTTATTTGAATAAAGAATATAAGAGTTCTGTAACTTATTTTAACCAATATTTAAAAATTGACAGATTAAAAATAGATGAAAAAAATGAAGCACATTATTATTTGGCTAGAAATTTAACTTATTTAATGAATTATAATGGAGCCAAAAAAGAGATCAACTCAATAGAGAAAAGCTCTCCTAAAAAAATAGATGCTGTCTACTATTTGGGAATCTCCTACTATGAAAATGGCAGATATGAAGAAGCTAAAAAAACTTTTAAATATCTCATAACTAAACCTGCAAGATCAAAAGATGCTCTTTTATATATATCCCTGTCATCCTATAATAATAAGGAATATGTAAATAGTACTATTTATTTAGATGAATATTTAAAGGGATCAGTCGAGGGGAAAAACATAGAGCTGGCCAGCTACATGTACGGAATGAATCAATATAAATTGGGAAACAATGATCGGGCAATAAAAAAATTAAAAGAGGTGGAAACTAATCATCCTCAGAGTAAATATATGGCAGATGTGAGATACGGTCTTTTAGATATCTACCTGTCTATGGAAAATATGGAGAAAGTAGAGGAATATTATAAAAAATCAATAGGTGGAACCAATGAGGAGAAAGCCAATATACTTTTAGCTAATTATTATTTAGCTGAAAAAAATTATGGCGTGTCACTGAAATACTATGAACTAGTGAGCACTTCCAATGATCCCAAGGTTATATATGGGACAGCTTTTAGTATGCTTAAAGTAGGAGAATCCAAAGGCGATGAAATAAGTAAGGAGTTAGTTCAAAATTCTAAAGAAAGTTTTAAAAAACTTTTGGGAACGAATCTAAATTCCGAAGGGATCTACTATATGGCATTGATAGATTTCAGAGCCGAAAAATACAGTGAAGTGATAAAAGACTTGAAATCTTATGATGAATCTAAGATGAAGAGGGAGTATAGAAATAATATAGATCTATTTTTAGGGAAATCATATTTTGAGACAAAAAACTATAAAAAAGCCAGAATTTATTATACCGATGTATATAATAGAACACAAAGTAAGGAAGGTCTTTACCAACTTATCTTGGTTAACAGCAAATTAAAGGATCTGGAAAACACAAGATTGAGGTTCGGTGAATATAAAACTAAATTTTCGACAGATATAGAGTATAGACAGAAGATCTATCTCATTGTGGGGAACACCAATTATAAGGCTGGGAATTTAAAGGGAGCTAAAGATACTTATAAAGAATACCTAAGATCTTATAATGATCCTAAAATTTCAGAAAATTTGATAACTATCTTAGTAGCAGATGGAAGTTATAAGGAC
>DAOUPY010000168.1 GCA_030625925.1 Fusobacteriaceae bacterium
CCCTTATTTCGGCTGCTATAAATTTTAAATATGTAAGGATATCTTCCGAGGAACCGTTAAATTTTTCCCTCAATTCCTTTCTCTGGGTGGTTATTCCAACCGGACAGGAGTTTGTATGACATCTTCTGCAGAAGATACATCCTTCAGCAACAAGGAGTCCGCTTCCAAAGGCATATTCATCTGCTCCTAAAAGAGCCGCTACGAGAATATCGTATCCTGTTTTTATTCCTCCATCTACCTGTAGTTTAACTAGATCTCTCAAATCATTTTCACATAACACCTTATGGGTATCTGAAAGTCCTAACTCCCAGGGGGTAGCTGCAAACTTCATAGATGAAGAAACCGCTGCCCCTGTTCCCCCGTCAAATCCTGATATAACGACTTTGTCTGCCCCTGCTTTTACTGTCCCGCTGGCTATTATACCCACTCCCTTTTCACTGGCCAGTTTCACACTTACCTTGGCGCTTGTATTTAAATTCTTTAGATCAAATATCAGCTGAGCCAGGTCCTCTATGGAATATATATCATGATGCGGCGGTGGCGAGATAAGATCTGTTCCGGGAACTGTATTTCTTACTTTTCCTATGATATCACTTACCTTATGCCCCGGAAGATGTCCTCCCTCCCCGGGTTTTGCTCCCTGAGCCATCTTTATCTGAAGTTCCTTGGCGTGCATAAGATAGTTTGTTGTTACACCAAATCTTCCACTGGCTATTTGTTTTACCTGTGATATACGGTTATCCCTCAGTCTGTCACTATCTTCTCCCCCTTCTCCGGAATTTGACATGGCTCCTATGGAATTAAATGCTACAGCTATAGTTTCATGTGCTTCCTTGGAAAGAGCTCCAAAGGACATGGCTCCTGCTACAAATCTTTTTAATATACCTTCTTCAGATTCAACTTCCGATAATGGGATAGGATTTTTTTTCAAATTGAAATGATCCCTCAATGTTCCTTTTGCTTTATGGAAACTATCACTGTATTCCTTATATTTGATATAGTCCTTTGAAGATATAGCCTCTTGAAGGTTTTTCACCATGTCATATGAATTTTTATGAGTTAATCCATTTTTTAAAGATATAAACTCCCCGATACTTTTCTTGTGGGAATATTCAGCTTCTTCTCTAAGGATTACTTCTTTTTGAATATCCTCTATATTCAGCCCCTCAAGGTCTGACGGTGTACTCCCTAGATATTTTTTACAAAGATCATTAGAGAGGCCTATGGCTTCAAATGTTTTAGCTCCCCTGTAGGATGCTATGGAAGATATTCCCATCTTAGACATTATCTTCTGTATCCCGTTATCTACCCCTTTTAAATATTTGATTGTATCGAACTCTTTAACCGAAAGATATTCCAGCACAAGGTATGGGTTGACAAGATCTGCACCGTATCCGATAAGAAGGGCATAATGAGTAATTTCACGGATCTCACCACTTTCTGCAGCTAATCCTATTCTTCCTCTCAAACCTTCTTCTACAAGGGCATGATGTACTGCCGATATGGCAAGTAATATAGGGATAGATCTTTTACTTCCTCTGTCAGTCAGGATGATATTTTTATTTGCTTTTGCTTTTGACAAGGCTCTTTCTACGATGTCTTTTAAGGATTTTTCCATATTTTCTTCAAATGCTGTTGAAATTACAGCTGAATTTTGTTTTTTTAATTCACTCATATATTTATTTTCTACTATGGGAGAGGTAAACTGGTGTATAATTCCCCTGTCTTCGATGGAATCCAAAATATTTTTTCTCCCTCCAAAATTAGAAGTGATAGAAAATATTGATTTTTCCCTGATGGAGTCCGTCGGCGGATTGGTTACCTGAGCAAATTTCTGCTTAAAATAATCAAAGAATAATCTGGGATTCTCTTCATCCAGGACAGCCAGAGGCACGTCGTAATTTGTAGATGCCACCATTTCCTTTCCCTCAATTGCCAGATGTTCTATGGACATATCGATATCTTCCTTGGTGTATGAATATCTGTCTAAAAGATTTTCTATCTCCTCTGTCTCCAGCCCAGCTTTCATTCCCTCTACCCTGTTGTATTTTTTTAGATTTTTTATTTCTTCACTGTAATCTGTAGTGTTGATGATTCTTTCGATTATCTCGTTTCTGGTCAACAGTTTTTTTTCTATAAGGTCTAAGTGCAGAAATTCCCCTGCACTTAACTTACCGCTGTAGGCAATCTTTGAAAATTCTGTATCCAGCACTCCCATCTCTGAAGAAATAATAAGTTTATTATCCTTAGTTATTGTATATCTCATGGGTCTCAGACCATTTCTGTCTAAGGATGCAAAGATCTCATCTCCATTGGATGTTATAAGTCCGGCAGGGCCGTCCCAGGGTTCCATTACCAAAGATTTAGCTTCATAATATTTTTTTAAATTTTTTTCTAAGTTTTCATTTTTTTCCCATGCCTGAGGAACCAGAGTTGTAACTATCTCAGGTAGTTTTTTTCCTGTATACATCATAAATTCCACTACACTGTCGAGATTGGCACTGTCTGAATTTTCAGGACTGGTCAGGGGAAATATATTTTCTATCTTATTTTTGGAATAATCAGCGGAGTAAGTATCATTTTTTCTGGCTTCGATCCAGGCTGTATTACCATTTATTGTATTGATCTCTCCATTGTGTTCTAAAATCCTGAATGGCTGAGCCAGGTCCCATGAAGGCAGGGTATTTGTGCTGAATCTCTGATGGATCATTACATAGGCAGATTTGAAACTTTCCTCTGAGAGGTCTATATAAAAATCATTGAATTGTTTGGGAGTAATAAGTCCTTTATAAACTACTGTCTTATTGGAAAATGAAGCAAAATAAAAATCTTTTTTAAATATTCCTTCAGCCAAAATTCTTTTTTCTATATTTCTTCTCAGATTGTATGCAGAAAAATTATTTTTACTTTGAGGGATCTCTATGAAATATTGATATATATATGGAAGAGATTTTCTTGCACTGATTCCGAGGTTCTCCTCTCTTACAGGGACTTCTCTTTCAGCCAGGATAGCGGCTCCGGCTGAAAAGGCCTCTTCTGTAATTATATCTATACAGGTTTTTCTTAAGATCTCATCCTTTGGAAGAAATGTCATAGCGACATGGTAATCTCCATCTATGCCTGTTTTTTCTTTAAAAAATTCTCTGGGGATCTGAACCAAAAGACCGGCCCCATCACCGCTGCCATCTCTTAAAGTTCCTCCCCGGTGTTCCAACCTGTTTAATATTTTTATACCCTCTCTGACTATCTGGTGCTGGGGGATATTCATTATATCAGCTACTACTCCTATTCCACAATTTGAATGTTCTTTCATAAATTCCTCCTCGATTTCAAGTTGCTACCTACATTTATAGTATAATCGTATTATATTTATATATTTTTCATATATATATTGAATGCTTCATTCATTAATAATATATCCTTTGAATGATAATGTCAATTCTTATTTTATTGAGACTGGCACATTAAATTTTTATTTGAGGATTATTTTATAAATTTATTCTCTAAAAATTTAAATATGACAGTCACAATGATAGCAGAAATAATTCCGACACTGGTGTCTATAATTCTATGAAAAGCGTAGAAAAAACTGGAAACTCCTCCTAAATTTGTAGAGATAGCTAAAAATACTATTCCTGCCATATTTGACGGTGCTTTTAAAAAATTAGAACAGATAAATACTACAAGAAATATACCTAAAGCATAGATATAGTTTGAGTGGGGAAGATAATGATAAAAGAACAGTCCTATAAGTGCCCCTATGACAGTTCCATAAAGTCTTTTTATTCCTAATTGAATAACTTTTTTATGGCAGGATTGGGCTACTACCATGGCTGCAATGGAAGCGTAAAATAAAGAGTTTATATGCAGTAAAATTCCCAAAGATAGTGCAGTCAATATAGAAATTCCTGTAATTAATGATAGTTTTAAATTTTCTAGCATGTTATACTCCTTTTTTATAAATGTGGTTTAAATAATTTTCTTTAAATAAATTTTATCATAGACAGAGAAGAATTTGTTTGAAATTAAGGAAAAAACTTTAAAAGAACAAAGAAGGTGTCGCCGCGACACCTTTGAAAATAGATAATATTGTAAAAATAAATTAAAAACTTTTTTTGTTGACAACTCAAAGGAATAATCATATAAATATGATGAAGCTAAAAAATGGGGAGTGGCAAAAATATGGGATAGATAATAATTATTAAAACTCAACTCTGTTCAAGAAATCTAAAAAAACTGTTTAAGAAAATAGGATGGCTGTTTGACAAAACGGCCACCATAGTTGCTATTTTATTTTTTTGATAAAAAGGCTTATACAAATATGTATATAAGGGGAACTATATGAAAATAGGAAATTTTACAAAAATAAATAATCTTACCAAGGATACGATTAGGCATTATATAGACCTTGGAATTCTTAATCCTAAAAAAATAAATAGTCAATATAATTTCACTGAGAATGATCAAAAAACATTGGATCAGCTTCTACATTTAAAATCTTTAAACTTTACTTTAAGTGAAGTTAAAAGTATTATCTTAACGAAAAGATTGGGAAACCTAGATTTAAAAACTAGTTCTTATTTGTACAAAAAGTATTATCTCCAAAAAAGTAAAGAAATAAAAGAAAAAATAAAATCTCTAAGACAAATCGATAAAGAACTCAATAAGGAAATTGAAAACTTACTTTTACAAGAGGAAAACTTTAAAACAAAGATATCAATTCCTTTAAATAGTCTTCATCTATTAAAATGTCCTATCTGCCAATCTGATCTTAAAATTTATTAGGGAAACATAGA
>DAOUPY010000149.1 GCA_030625925.1 Fusobacteriaceae bacterium
CTGGTGTGAACCTCTATATCTTCGGAGCCTACAAATGCTATGTTTTTACAGTTATTTTTGGCCAAAATTTCAGTGGTATTAAATCCCCCAAGAGTATCGTCACTATTAATATAGTTCACACCATAGAGATTATTCTTGTAATTATCTATAAAAACTATGGGAATATTTATTTTCTTTAACTCTTTTTCCTTGAAAATATCTAGATCTCCAACGATGACTATCCCCTCTAAATCTCTTTTAAATACCCATTCCAATATATCAAGCTCTTTGATATTATTTCCAATTACCAGATCATATGATTTTTTTGAAAGTTCAGAGGTTATAGAGTTTATAATTTTATGGCAGGAGTTATATTTTCCAAAGATCTCATTTTCAGCAGTGAATAAGATACCGATTAAGTTAGATTTTTTACTAACCAAGGTTCTGGCTGCACAATTAGGCTTATACCCTACCTCCTCCATGAGACCAAAGATTTTTTTCTGAGTTTCGATACTGCATTTACCCTTTCCGTTAATTACATTGGAAACTGTAGATATAGAAAATCCGGATTTGTTAGCAATGTCTTTAATCGTTAATTTCCTCATTTTCACCACCCTTGGTAAAACGTTTTACCTGTGGTTAGTATACTACATTTTTTTCGTAAATAAAACTATTTCCTCAAAAATAGTTCGTTTTCTTCATTTTTAATAGGTCAATAAAAAAAATAACATATAGATGTTAAAAAAAATTTGCACATACCTAAAATAAATGATACTATACTCTGTAAAATATTTAAATTTAGGAGGTAAAATTACAATGGAAAGATCAATTAAAGATACAACCGCTAATCCAGCACCTTTAGGGCTTTTAGGATTTGGAACAACAACTTTATTATTAAATTTACACAATGCAGGTTTATTTGGACTAAATGACATGATCTTAATGATGGGACTTTTTTATGGAGGATTTGCACAGATAATCGCAGGTATCCAAGAAAACAAAAAAGGAAACACATTTGGAGCTACAGCATTTACTTCTTATGGAGCTTTCTGGTGGACATTAGTTGGAATTTGGGTATTAAACAAAGCAGAATACCTAGCTGCTGACAGTGTAGCTCTTGGATCGTATATGTTTGTATGGGGACTTGTTACATTTATCTTTTTCATCGGTACATTAAATGGTGCTACTACAGGAAAGGTAGTTTTCGGTACATTAACTATTTTATTCATCTTATTAGGATTCCACTTCATATTTGAAAGTGCTTTATTTGGTAGAATAGCTGGATACGTAGGAATTATCTGTGGTTCTTCAGCAATCTATGAAGCTGCAGGATTAATTTTAAATGAAAAATACGGTAAGCAAATATTACCACTATAAATAAAAGAGGTTTAACCCGTTTAGGGTTAGCCTCTTTTTTATTATCTAGGAAATTAAACCAGCGAAATTTATTGAATAAATAAAAGCTCATTAAAATCTAGATTGTGCCTGTCTGTAATGTTACGTTTTTTTCTATTAAATACAATAAATAAACCATTAATAAACTTCCTAAGAGTTGTTTCAAATTAAAATTTAATTTATTATCATCCCATTTATTAATTCTTAAACTTTAATAAAGTTTTAATAAAGAAAATTAAAGTTGTGCTATCTTAAAATAAATGATAAAATTTTCTGTAAAAACATAATATTAGGGGGAGAAAATAGAAATGGAAAGAATAGTTAAAGATACTACAGCTAACCCGGCACCTTTAGGGCTTTTGGGTTTTGGAGCAACAACTTTGTTGTTAAATTTACATAATGCAGGTTTATTCGGGTTAAATGACATGATCATGATGATGGGTCTTTTTTATGGGGGATTTGTACAGATAATCGCAGGTATCCAGGAAAACAAAAAAGGAAATACATTTGGGGCTACAGCATTTACTTCTTATGGGGCTTTCTGGTGGACATTGGTAGGAGTTTGGGTATTAAACAAGGCTGGCTATATGGCCGCTGATCATATCGCTTTAGGTTCTTATATGTTTGTATGGGGGATAGTTACGCTGATCTTCTTCATAGGAACTTTAAATGGTCCAACTATTGGAAAAATAGTTTTTGGATCAGTAACTCTTTTATTCGTATTATTAGGATTGCACTTTTTCTTTGAGAGTGCGTCACTTGGAAAAATAGCTGGATATGTAGGAATCGTAGCAGGTTTATCTGCAATGTATGAAGCAGCAGCATTAATTTTAAATGAAAAATATGGTAAAGTAATATTACCAATGTAATAAATTAGGTCTATGAAATTTCATAGGCCTATTTATTTATACTTTTATCATATCATTGATTTTTTTTAGAGATTATTTTCTGAAAAATGTGGTATAATATGGATTACTGAGATAATACAGGAGGGTATATGGAAAAATTATTAAAGGGACATCAAAAATTTAAAGCAATAAAATTTAAAAAAAATAAAGACTTATATTTAAAATTAGTAAAAGATGGGCAGCATCCGGGAACATTGTTTATAGGGTGTAGTGATTCTAGAGTAATTCCGGGATTGATTACAGGATCTAAACCTGGAGAACTGTTTACTATTCAAAATGTAGGGAACTTTGTAGCTCCTTATAAACCTGATGAGGATTATCATTCAACAGCTTCAGCTATAGAATATGCAGTCTCTGTTTTAAAGGTAGACGATATAATAGTTTGCGGACATTCCCATTGTGGAGCTATCAAAGCTCTCTATAAGGATTTAGATAAAGATGAGGATTTAATCCATACAAATAAATGGCTGGAATTAGGTAATGAAGCCAAAAAAATGGCACAATTAGTGGGGGGATCTGAGGAAGAAAAACTGGTTAATACAGAAAAACTTTCTGCTATGTTCCAACTTGAAAATTTATTGACATATCCAGCAGTGAAAAGAAGGGTTGATGAGGGATCATTACATCTTCATGTTTGGTATTATAAGATAGAAACAGGTGAGATAGAGTATTATGATGATACAGAAGGATCGTTCCTTCCTATGGAAAAATAAAAAGATAAAAAAAATAAAAGGGGTTGTCCATTGGACAACCCCTTTTGCAACGTCACGCTGCTGCTTATAAATAATCTTTAGATGATTTTAATAGGTCTAAGAAATAGTTCCACACATTCTCAACTGAAGATATAGATAATTTCTCCTCAGGAGTATGAACGTCAAACATGTTTGGACCAAAGGAAATCATATCACAATGAGGTAACTTTTCACCCAATAATCCACATTCTAATCCTGCATGGATGGCTTTGATTCCAGCTTTCTTTCCAGTTGATTTTTCATGAACTTCCAGTGCCATATCTTGTAATTTTGAATTAGGATTAAATTTCCAAGCAGGATAAGTAGCACCTTGCTCAAATTTAGCTCCTGTAATCATTGCAAGGGTCTCAACTTCCTTAGTTAATAAAGCTTTAGCAGCATCTACAGAACTTCTGATAGCTGATTGTAAAACAACACCTGCATCTTCTGTAGTAAGAACTCCTAAATTAAGTGAAGTTTCCACCAATCCCTCGATATCTAAACTCATTCTTTGAACACCATTAGGGTATACAAATAAAGTATTGATAACTCTGTTAGTTGTATCAATATTCATTACTTGAGAAGCCTCTAATCCCTTTACTTCTGTCATAGTGATCTCAACACCTGCATCTGAAACTCTTAATTCTTCTACTATATCTTTAGTTACATCAGTTAAAATTTCATTTAAAGCTTCTGCATCTTTTTTAGCCATTGAGATTAATACATCCCCTTCACGAGGGATAGCATTGGTTTTTGACCCGCCATTTATCTCCACTAAGTTAATGATTAATTTATCTGATACAGCTTTTAATATTCTACCCATGATCTTGTTTGAGTTTCCTCTTTGCAACTGGATCTCCATTCCTGAATGCCCACCAAATAATCCTCTAACACTGATATTGTAGAATGAATCTAATACAGCTTTTGTATATGTCACAGGGATTGTAAAAGTCGTTCTGTTACCACCTGAGCAGCTAACGTAGATCTCTCCTTCTTCCTCTGTATCTATATTGAATAAATATTTACCGTCTAATAAATTTCCATCTAAAGCAATAGCTCCAGACATCCCAGTTTCCTCATCTGAAGTGATTAATACTTCTAATTTTGGATGGGGAATATCATTTGAATCTAATACAGCCAATGCAAATGCAACAGCGATACCATTGTCGGCTCCTAAAGTAGTTCCTTGAGCTTTAATAAAATCTCCATCGATTAGAAGCTTTAGACCTTCATTTTCAAAGTCAAATTTAGTATCAAGGTTTTTTTCCCAAACAATATCCATATGTCCTTGGATGATAATTGCCGGTACCTCTTCATACCCTGGAGTAGCACCTTTTTTGATGATTACATTAAGAGCCTCATCTTGTATAGTCTCTAATCCTCTAGATCTTCCAAAATTTGCCAGGTACGCACTTATTTGTTCCTCGTTCTTTGATCCTCTAGGAATAGCACTGATCTCCTCGAAAAAATTAAAAACCTTTTCAGGTTTCAAACCAGATAAAATATTCATAACTTGTATCCCTCCATATATTTAAATTAATGTTGTTTCCTATAAATTGTCGATTAACTCCTCTAACTCCTCTTTTTCCTTAATATTCAGATCATATCCTGATTCTAAAGTTTTCAAGACGTTGGACTCACAGCCTGCCATGGAATTTCTTAGTATTTTAATTAACATTCTTTTGTAAAAATCCATATTTCCTCCTAGTCTCTAAGGGCTAACGGCATTAAGATATATGTGTAATTATCGTTGTCCATCTCTTTTAGGATAAACATTGAGCTGGCATTAGAGGCTCTGATAATTATATTTTTTTCTATATTACTTAAAAAATCTTCTATAAATTTTGCATTTAATGAAGCTTTGAAATTGTCGCCTTCTTTGATCGTGTCCAGCTTTTGCATAGTTTTAGCACTTCCAGAAGACACTGACATCTTCAGTTTATTTCCATTGAAATCAAAATAAGCACCATTTTTTGTTTCTTGATTTCTTTTAGCTATAGTAAGCACCTTTTTTATTGCGGATTTAAACTCTTTCAAGTTCATCTCAATTGTCTT
>DAOUPY010000262.1 GCA_030625925.1 Fusobacteriaceae bacterium
ATTTGTGAACACACTTTAATTTAATTGTTGAATACGGTAAAAAAATATGGTATTATGAATTAGAATCATATTTAACAGGAGGAAGAAGATGAAAAAAATATTTATATTACTTACAGTAGTTTTCGCTATGCTTTTAACTGCATGTGGAGGGAAAACAGAGGAAACGAAAGAAGTTAAGGCTGAAACATCTCTTAATGTTGGAATCGTACTATCTACAGGTGGATTAGGAGATAAATCATTCAATGACTCGGCTTATAGAGGTCTTACTATGGCAGAGGAACAATTAGGAATTAAATTTAAATATGTAGAACCAGCTTCTCCATCGGAAGATATGCAATTTTTAAGAGAATTCGCTGAGAATGACTACGATTTAGTAGTAGGTGTAGGATTCTTAATGAAGGATTCAGTAGAAACAGTAGCAAAAGAACATCCAAATGTTAAGTTTGCTATCATAGACGAAGTAATCGACGCAGCTAACGTAACTTCATTAGTATTTGCAGAAGATGAAGGTTCGTTCTTAGTAGGAGCTTTAGCAGCTATGATGACAAAAACAGATACAGTTGGATTTGTTGGTGGAATGGAAGTACCATTAATTCAAAAATTTGAAAGTGGATATGTTCAAGGGGCAAAATATATTAATCCTAGTATCAAAGTAACTACTTTGTATACATCTGGACCAAATCCTTTTAATGACCCAGTTAGAGGAAAAGAAAGTGCAATTGCAGAATATAATCAAGGTGCAGACGTAATATTCCATGCAGCTGGTGGAACAGGTACAGGAGTAATCGAAGGAGCTAAGGCAATGGGAATCTATGCAATTGGTGTAGACTCAAACCAAGACTATGTAGCACCAGGAACAGTACTTACTTCTATGATTAAAAATGTAGACCAAGCAGTATTTGCAACTGTAAAAGATGTTAAAGAAGGAACTTTTAAAAGTGGAATAAATAGATTTGGTGTAGCCAATAATGGTGTAGGAACTTCTGAATTTGAATTCACTAAAGATATCATTGGTGAAGAAAAATTACAAAAATTAGAAGAAATTAGAGCAGGTATAATTGACGGTTCAATCAAATTAAAATAATTTTTAAAACCTAGGATCTTTCCTAGGTTTTTTTTTATTTATAAAATGGTTTCTAATAAGTTGATTTTTTTGTTATAATTAACTTATGTTTGAAAGGTATGGAACCTTATAAGATATTGTGAAAATTAAAAATAGGAAATTAATTAAGTATAGAAGGGATGAAAAATTATGTGTGATGCTATATATATTCATATTCCATTTTGTGTAAAAAAATGCGGATATTGTGATTTCCTCTCATTTTCATGTGAGGAGAAAAGTAAGGCAGACAGGGGTGAATATGTAGAAAAATTAATAGAGGAGATAAAGTTATATCCTCTATTAAAATATGACACCGTTTATTTTGGAGGTGGAACACCCTCTCTCTTGGAAGTAGAAGAGATAAAAAACATCTTAGGAGAACTATCCATAGGGGAAGGTGCTGAGATCACTTTGGAAGTGAATCCCCAGACAGTAGATATGCAAAAATTAGAAGAATTAAAAAAAATAGGGATCAATAGGTTAAGTATTGGAATCCAAAGTTTTAACGATGAAAAATTAAAAGTTTTAGGACGAATTCACAGTAAGGAGACAGCTCTGAATACCTATAGAGATGCCAGAAAAGCGGGATTTGAAAATATCAGTATAGATCTGATATTCGCCACTCCTAATCAGACTATTGAGGAACTGGAAGAAGATTTGGAAATTGTAGAAGGGCTGTCCCCGGAACATATATCTATATACTCCCTAATCTGGTAAGAAGAAACAAAGTTTATGGAACTTTTGGATAGTGGAAAATTAAATCCATTGGATAATGATTTGGAAGCAAAGATGTATGAATTAATAATAGAAAAATTGAAAAAAATAGGATATCTTCATTATGAAATATCTAATTTTGCGAAGAAGGGATATGAAAGCAGACATAACAGTAAATATTGGAAAAATGTAGAATATATAGGAGTTGGATTGGGAGCTTCTGGGTACTATAAGGGAATTAGGTATAAAAATGAGGTAGAACTGTCTGATTATTATAAAAAGATAGATACAGCTGAAAAACCTCTAATGGAAGAAGAATTAGTCAGCCATAAGGATAAGCTGGAAAATTATTATATTTTGGGTCTAAGACTTCTAAATGAAGGAATAATAGCAGAAAATAATGTTTACCTGGAAAAAATAAAACAATTACATAGAAAAGGATATTTAAAAATCGAGGATGACAGGTATAAGTTAACATCTAAGGGGCTTATGTTTGCAAATGATGTCTTTGTAGAGATCATGGAATAGAGGGGGAGTTATGGGGATAAGAGAAAATATTTTAGAATTAAAAGGTGAGATAGAAAAGTACTCGCCTAATCCAGTAGGTGTGACACTGCTGCCTACTACAAAATATGTGGATGCTTGTGGTGTGTTAGAAGTGGTGAAGGCAGGATGCAGAGTTGTAGGAGAAAATAGGGTACAGGCTTTAGAAGAAAAAAGAAACATCTTGGAAAATTTAGAAGCAGGAGATATAAAATGGCATTTTATTGGAAATTTACAAAAAAATAAGGTGAAATATATCGCTCCTTACATCGAGATGATCCACTCTGTCAATAAGATATCTCTGGCAGGGGAGATAGATAAGAGAGCCAAACAAAATAATAGAAGGATAAAAGTATTATTAGAGGTAAATATATCTAAAGAGGAAAGTAAAGAGGGATATTCAATAGAAAGGTTATACGAGGAGCTGCCAAATCTTTTGAAATTTGAAAACATAGAGATTTGTGGTCTTATGACAATGGCACCTTTTACTGAGGAAGAAAAAGTCATCCGAAAGGTCTTTTCAGACTTGAAAAAATTGAAGGATGAATTAAATAAAACACATTTTAACGGCAGTCTGATAGAACTTTCTATGGGAATGACAAATGATTATAAGATAGCCCTTTCAGAGGGGGCAACAATACTTAGAGTTGGAAGCAAGATATTCAAGTAGGAGGAGAAAATTATGGAATTATTTAAAAATTTTAAACAAGTCTTAGGATTTGAAGGAACAGAAGAAATGAATGAAACGGAAGATAAAATAATGGTTGAAATGGAAGAAGAAACAATAGAAGAAAAAGAGGAAGAAAAATTATCGATATCATCCTTACCTAGAGCGAACTTGGAAAGTAATGTATATAATAGTGATGAAAATATAAGTGACTATCAAACTATTTTTGTCAATCCTACTAGTTTTGAAGAATGTAAAAAGATTGCAAACTATATAAATAAAGAAAAAATTGTAACTGTAAATTTAGAAAATTTAACCAATGAATCGGCTCAAAGACTGCTGGATTTTTTAAGTGGAGCTATGGAAGTAAAGAAGGCTAGGTTTATAACTGTCAGCAAAAAGGTCTATGTATCTGTACCAGATGGGATAAAATCCTATGTAGAACATGAAAACAACGAAATATTTGGATAGAAAAAAAGGTTCTAACATCTAAGGAGTTAGAACCTTTTTTAGTGAAATTTAAAAGTACAAGAGTGTAAAAAGATTGCGTAGGGTAT
>DAOUPY010000453.1 GCA_030625925.1 Fusobacteriaceae bacterium
TATAGGAGACGCCAATATGCAGTCCTATGAATTTTTAGGATCGAAAAGGTTAACCGGAATAGCTATTCAGGACTGGAATGGTGCTGGAGACATAGAGGTAGGGCAAACTTCCATCAGGGGATTTGCACCATATAATTCAAATGTGGAATTATATAGAAATGGAGCTCTAAGTAGATTTACCCGAGTAGGGAAAGACGGATCCTATGTATTTGAAAATATCAATATTCAAGGTTACAGCGATATATATACCATAAAAATATATAATTTTGACGGGTCTATAGAGATAAGGCAAGTCTCTATGATGAGCGGAAAGAAGATCCTGAAAAAAGGCGAGATAGATTATGGTCTTTTAATAGGTACCCATAGGTACTTTAATGATGAAGAAGAAGTAATTGATATAGAAGAAAAAGAAGTGGAGGGGAATATTAAAGTTTCCTATGGATTAACCAATAATTTAACCATAGGAACTGAATATATAAATGATCTCACGGAGAAGAGAGTAGGGAGCGATAACTATAATTTTCCAACTGAATTAATAGGGTTAGATTTATACTATACAACCGGAGCGGTAAAATATCCCACATATTTTCAATTTTCAGAAATTTATGACATTGAACATGAGAACGACGAAAATAGATACTCTCATATAGGGAAGGTAAGACAAAGATTCGGCGGAAATGTACTTTCCCTGGAAGGATATATGTACAATGATTTTACAGCTTTTTTAGAAGGTTATAAAAATAGGCATATTGCTGATTGGAGAGGGGTTATAAATAATTATTTAGGATACAATTTAAGGTATGATAATATCGATAGATTTGGATTTAAAGAGGAATATGCTAGTGCAGGGATATATCAAAATAAAAACAGAATATCCCATGAATTAGGAGTTGCTTACCCTTTTTCAGAGGACTATGGAACGAACAGATTATATTATAATTATTCCAATAGTAATATTGAGATTCATGATACCAACTTGAATTTTATCTTTCAAATAGATTCTGATTTTCAAGATTTTGAGGATGAAACAAAGTTAAAAATAGCCCTTAAGACAGCAGAAAATAAGAAGTTCAAGGGAGGAATTTTTTTAAAGTATAACTCTAGAGATGAATATGAGGCAGGATTGGAAGGCAGATATAAAGTATTCAGCTGGATAGAAATTATAGGCGATTTAATTCACGATGAAGAGGAAACAAATTATAATATGGGTGTAGACATGGAAAAAACTATTATCTTAGAAAAACCATTTACAAGTAATTCTAATCCATTTCCAGATAGATCCTGGATGGAAGGAAAAGTCTTTATGGATGATAATAATAATGGAAAATATGATGAAGGGGAAGTTTTGTTAGAAGGCGTAGAGGTAAAAGTTGGAAGGAAAAAGGGAACAACCGGAGCAGATGGAGTGTACTTTATAGATGATATCAGCTCCTACGAAGTGGAGGATTTTGAGGTCAATATAGAAACACTAGATCCCATGTTAGAGCCGGCCAATGAGAAAAGACATATAAAATTATATCCGGCAACTGGGGGACATATGGATATTCCAATTCAAGTAATTTCAGTTATAATGGGAGATTTAGAATTCCGTGGGGATACTGTAGATGGGATAAAACATTTTCCTATAATATCCCAGCTTTATATCCAGTTGAAGACTTTGGATGGAAAGATAGTAATGGAGCAGAGGTTGGAGCCAGAGGGATTTTTCATGCTGGAGAAGGTTCTTCCAGGGGAATATATCTTAGAAATGGACTATAGAGGAGAAGGACAGCTGAGTTTTGAGGAGAAATCCAAAGAAATAAAAATTAAATTAGATAAATATGGAAGTTATTATGAGGACTATAATTTTAAAGTTATCTCTTATGAAAAGGATTAGGTGGGATTATGATAAAAAAAATGATTATATATTTATTCTTGTTTTCAGGGTTATATGCTAATTTTGAGGTGGCACCTCAAATTCAGGAAGTAAGCCTGGACAGGCAGGCAACCCAAAAGATCTATCTAAAGAATGGTACTAAAAAATTAAAAAAAATAAAAATTTATTCAAGGAGACCGGAAGATCAAAAAACAAAGGATCTCTATATGGGAGACTGGATAATTGTATATCC
>DAOUPY010000287.1 GCA_030625925.1 Fusobacteriaceae bacterium
GCTTCATTATGTAGTTCCTCTATTCCGATTCTTTTTCCCTCTAATTTTTCGATTTCTTTTTCTACTACTACAAATTTTCTTTCCAAATTGGATGTTCTGTTTTTCCTTCTTTTCTGTTCCTCATAATCTGTATTGACTTCCTTTTCTTTTTTAGGTTCAATACATTTTTTCATATATTCTTCGTAGTTCCCATCGAATACATTACTTCCTGTAGGAGTTATCTCATATATCTTATTTACCACACTTTCCAAGAAATGTCTGTCATGGGATACGACTATCAGAGTACCATCGTAATCTTCCAATGATTCTTCCAATACTTCCCTTGCATAGATATCCAAATGGTTTGTAGGTTCGTCCATTATCAGGAAATTTGGCCTATTCAAGATCAATTTCATCAGGGCAATTCTGGACTTTTCCCCACCACTGAGGTCGTCTATACTCTTAAATATCTCATCTTCTGAGAATAAAAACCCTCCTGCCATAGTTCTTGCCTGCTCTTCCGACAGCGGATAGTTATACATGAGCTCTTCTAATATATTTTGCTTTCCCTCTAAACCTGTATGATTTTGGTCATAATATCCAACATCTAATTTCTCTCCTAATTCCACTTTTCCAGAATTTTGCTTTTCCAGATCATTTATTATCCTCAATATAGTAGATTTCCCTACTCCATTTGGCCCCATTATACCGATCTTGTCTCCACGATATATATCTAAATTTATATTTCTAAAGATCTCTTTTTCTCCAAAAGCCTTGGACAGATTAGTAATTTTTACCACCTTATCGGTAGAAACTCTTTCTACTTCAAACTTTAGTTTTATTTTTCTCATCTTTACAATAGGATCTCCCATCTTTTCCATACGATTTAGGAGTTTTCTCCTTCCTAACGCCTGTTTAGTTTTTATCCCACCCATATATTTGGTAATATAATCTTCCATTTTTTTTATCTTATCCTGCTCTTTCTCAAATCTTTTTACAGCTCCTGTAAGATACGCTTCTTTTTGAATTGTATACTCAGTAAAATTACCCTTATAAATATTTATAGTTTTATCCTCAATTTCAAACACCCTGTTGATTACATTATCCAGAAAATACCTATCATGAGATATCAAGATAAAAGCTTTATTGTAAGAATTTAAATATCTCTCCAGCCATTCAATTGCATTTAAATCCAAATGGTTTGTAGGCTCATCCAATATTAATAATTCTGGTTCATCCAATAATATTTTTCCCAAAGCTACCCTTGACTGCTGTCCCCCGCTGAGATCATTGACTTTTTGTTTCCACAGATGTTCAGGAAAATTTAGACCATTTAAAATCTGTTTCACCTTATATTCCACCACATACCCATCTTCTTGCTCATATCTGGTGTTTAGTTTTGCCAACTCCTCCATAATGCTGTCAAAATTCTCCATATCCACAGCTAATCTTTCATTTAATATTTGAATTTTTTTATAATCTTCTTTCAGATGTGAATATACACTCATCAATTCATCAAATACCGTATTTTCTAAATTCAAATCAAAGTTTTGAGAGAGATAACCAATTCTTAAATTCCCCTTTTTCCCGATCTTCCCCATTTGTTTAGTTTCAAAACTTTCATCATGAGTCTCCATCCCCATGAGGATTTTTATTAGAGTGGTCTTTCCCGCTCCATTGGCTCCCACCAATCCTATTTTATCCTTTTCATCTATTGCAAAGTTTATCTTTCTCAATAAAGTTTCCCCTGTAAATTGTTTCCATAAATCCGTAACACTAAGTATCATAATTCTCCTTCTCCTACTATCTTTTTTAAGTATTTATATTTTTCTTTCATTATATCATATAATAGTTTTAAAACGTAGCAGGCAGATGACCTGGTCCCGTTCAAAATTTAGGTTTCTTTTATTTTTATTCCTATGTTATAATTTCCTTATGAATTATATAAAGAATGGGGGATAAGATGAATATAAGAGATTTTATTAATAGAGAAATTACATATGAAGAAGCAATGGAACTAACTAATATCCGTGGCAGCAAGATGATGGAATTGTTTTCCGTAGCCAATGAAATAAGGGAAAAATATTGTGGGAATAAGATCCATACCTGTACGATTTCCAATGCAAAATCAGGGAGATGCGAAGAGGACTGTAAATTCTGTGCTCAGTCAGCTCACTATAATACCAATATCACCAGTTACGACTTGAAGGATAAGAATGTTTTATTGGAGGAATACCAAAGAGCAGAGGAATTGGGAAGTTCAAAATTTGGACTGGTAACCTCTGGCAGGAGTATCAATAAGGGAACCAGTGAATATAATAATATTAAAGAATTTTTAAAAACAGCCAAATCTTGTGATAAGGATGTAGAACTATGCTGTTCTATCGGATTGCTATCCAAAGAAGAATTAATGGAGTTAAAGGAAGCCGGGATCACTAGATTCCACAGTAACTTACAGACTTCTATCAAATCATACAACAATATCGTAGCTACAACCCACGATATTCAAAACAGGATTGAAACTATTAAATCAGCTAAAGAAGTCGGCTTAGATGTGTGCAGCGGCGGAATAATAGGGATGGGAGAATCTTGGAAAGACAGGATCGATATGGCATATACCCTAAAAGAATTAGGAGTAGATGGAATTCCTGTTAATATCCTAAACCCTATTCCAGGCACTCCTCATGGAGATCGTGAACACCTGGCTATGGACGAAATCTTAAAAACTATAGCTATCTACAGGATAATTTTTAGAGATAAAGTAATAAAAATAGGTGCAGGAAGGGAAGGTATTTTAAAAGACTTTATGGGAATGGCATTTATGTCTGGTGCTAACGGAATGTTAGTAGGAGGATATCTTACTGTGAGAGGCAGAAGTGCTGAGGAAGATTTTAAATTTATTGGAAATATCAAGCAGATGTGGAAATAATAAAAAAGGGATATTTGTAAATAACGAATTTCCCTTTTTTACTTTATCATATTTAATCTTATGATTTAATGTAAGTTATGATTATCGACTAAAAAATAAAAATAATATAACAACAACAGAAATTCATATCAAATATATGTACTTATTGTAGTCAAATCAATCGAACTTATAACATTTCTTTACATTTCATAGGAAATATAGTAAAATTTTTAGTAGGTATTAAAAACATTTAATACCATATTAACGTTTTATTTTTTTTTTAGGAGGAAATGATATGAGAAAAGCATTATTAGGATTAACTTTGTTGACAACTGGTCTGGTTGCCAGTGCCGAGCATTATTCTCAAGATGTAAATAAGAATGATAACTTATTTTTCAACTTTAAAGTTATGCAAGGTGTCGATCAAAAAAATCCTTGGGGTGGAGCTAATGACACTTACTTAGAGTTAGAATTTGGTGGAAGAAAAGGAATTATGGATCTGTATG
>DAOUPY010000189.1 GCA_030625925.1 Fusobacteriaceae bacterium
GGGGTCAATATTTGATATAATTATCTTATTATCCACTTTTTTACTGACTGTATTAACTGATCTAACAATAGCTATTGGAGTTGGTATTGCTTTATCTACTATTTTTCGTTTCAACAGATTTAAAAAATAGTTTTTTTATGAGTCCGCACGAAATAAGTATACTTAATTAACTCTTAAAAAGGTGAGAAAAATCTTCTCACCTTTTCTATTTCCGTCTTGTAAATCTTACATACATATATATATATTAAAATAGGAGGGTTGCCCACTGAAGATTTCATGGTAATTCCCTAAATATTCCATCTATAGAATTTTACTTTCTATCCTCTTCTATAAAGGGCTGTTTGATCATATATGTAAAATGTTGATATTTCTCCTGAGTATATCCAGGTATACCATATTTTGCTGTAGAAATCTTTCCCTGGGGAAAAAATGTTCCAAAAATTTTATCCCACAATATTAAAAAAGATGAAAAATTAGAGTTTGATTCTTTCCACTTTAAAGAGTGGTGGATCCTATGGATATAGGGAGTTACGATAAACTTTGAAATAAACATATCCAAACTTCTGCTTATTCTTATGTTGCTATGATGAAAATATACATTCATGTTAAATATTACATCGTAGAGTAGAAGAGCTTCTACAGGTATTCCTGTTAAAAATATGAAAGGCAGCTTGAAAAGATGACCTAAAAGCACCTCAAAAAAATGAAATCTTAAAGCAGAAGAGACGTTGAGGAGCCTGTCTGTATGATGAACGCTGTGAAATCGCATGAGAAAGGGAATTCTGTGGAGCAGTCGATGCCACCAATAGTTTATACAGTCTAAAAATACAACTCCTAAGATGAGTTTTGTTTTAAAATTGAAAGTTGTCATATTCATTAATCCAAATTCCATATTCTCAAGATATTTGGCCAGGGCATAAACTGTAAATAGTGAAAAATACCTCCCCAAAATTAAGTTCACTGCCCCAAGACCCAGGTTACTTATATCATGACCTTTTCTAACGATATTTCTATCCATCTGAGGAACTATTCTCTCGAAAATAAATAACAATAAAAAAAATCCTCCCATTAATATTAACCTTTCCATAGCTTCCTCCTTAAACACTTCCTATATATAAATATTAATCCTTAGAGACAGGCTTACCTCTTCTTTCCAATGAATTTAACCTTGAACATATTAAAAAAATTGTAACTACATCATATTTTACTCATCATTGCCCTCAACTCCTCTATTTTGGATCTATTTTAAAGATAGAGTATGGTCTTTATCGCCTAACTGTTCTTCATATATAAGATTCAAATCAGGATACTTTTGGATCCTGAAAAATTGACTGCTATGGCTTAGAGAAAAGATTTTAAAAAAAATAATGAATATTAATCATTTTAAATTTTTATATCGTTACCCCAGTATTACCTCATAATTTTACTCTTTTTAATTTTGTAAAAGTCAATTCCATCATCTATGTTTAAAACTTATCCTTGAATTCAGACCTATTACGTAATATAATGATGAGATCTCTTTTAGAGATCGATTCAAGAATGATAATTTTTTTAACAGACCGAAGAGAAGTACTAATCATCTATTTAGGGTAGAGGAGATCTTAAAAGATAAAGGTATAGAATATTTAAAAATCAATCGTTTTAGATGACAGGATGAAGTCGATTTTTATTATGGGAAGAAAAAAAGAATTTTCATCTATAAAATAAAAAAAATGAGGTAATTAAAATGAAAAAGAAAATATCATTATTAATATTAGGTGTCATAGCTATAGCAGGATGTAAAAGCATCGATCCATATACAGGTGAAGAGCAGTTCAGCCAGACCAGTAAGTATGCTCTAGGCGGGATTATTGCAGGAGCAGCAGCGGGACAACTAGCAGGAAAAGATACAGGATCAACATTAACTGGAGCCGCAGCTGGAGCTTTGGCAGGAGCTGGACTAGGGTATTATTTTGACAGGCAAGAGGCAGCTCTGAGAGCAGAACTTCAAAAAACAGGAGTTTCTTTAAAAAGAGTTGACAATAAATTAGAATTGATTATGCCGGGAAATCTAACTTTTAATAGCAGTAACTCCGATATCAGAAGTAATTTCTATGAAGTACTAGATTCGGTATCTAAGGTATTAAAAGAATATGATAAGACAGATGTGTTTATATCAGGACATACAGACAACACAGGGACGAATTCTTATAACATGGTATTATCTGAAAGCAGAGCAGACAGTGTAGCCAAGTATCTTAAGTCAAGAGGAGTTCTAGAAAGTAGAATCACAACTAAAGGTATGGGATCTAAATATCCAGTAAGTTCTAACTCTACTTCACAGGGAAGAGAAGGCAATAGAAGAGTTGAGATAGAAATAACAGCAAAGAAAGGGTAGTTTTTGCCCCGCTAAATAAATAGTTTATTTAAGAGGCTTGGGCCCTGTGAAATACAGGACCCAAGCCTCTTTATTATATTTTTTCTTCTGGAAATTCTTAACAATAAATAGACTTTTTTATTTCCTAAACAACAAGAGGACTTCTCTAAAATACAGAAGTCCTCTTGTTTTATATAAATAATATTTTCTTAATCATAATTTAGAATAAGAATTTTATGCCTACACTTCCTAACCAGTTGTCAGAAGTATCTCCTGCCCTGTATCCTGCTTCTGTGTATACAGTCAATAATTGAGGCGTTGCATAACTTCCTCTGATTACCGCGTCTCCATAATAATCATTTCCTTCATATCCACTAATCTTAACTTTTTCATCACTCAATACTTTAAATGTTGAATTTAAATCTTCATACGGATTTCCTAATTCTGCATAACCGGTAAGACTTACTTCCAGATTTATCTTACTTCCACCAGATAAGAATATATCCCTTCCTATAGCCACTCCTACCCCTGTTTCTATAGATGTAGAGTCTACACTGTCTATATCTATTGCGTAGTCTCCTTTTTCCGATATATCTCCCTGCATCATGTGAGTAATATTAAGTTCTACCTTGGGTTCTATATAGTTTTTACCTATATCCCATCTCTTTGAAAGAGAATTTTTTATCCCCACATAATAGTTATCCACATTATCTGTGAGAGTTTCATTGATTGTGGTTACAGATAGATCCCTTTCAAGGTCTGTATCTGTTATTCCTGCAAAGATCATAGAAGTAAACTTCAGTTTATCTTCATTTTCGTGTACAATATAGATATTCCCCTGGTAATAATAATCATCTCTGGAAGCATCTATATCCTTATAACTAGCCGAAGCTTTTCCTATTGTTAAGATTCCTCCCACACGAGTTCTTTCTTTTATTTGTTTTTCAGCTCCTAAATATACACTATATAATTCTAAATCATATCCGGATACACTCTCGTATGAATCTTCTTTTAACTTTGTAAAATCTCCTCCAGCTATAGCAGTTATATCACCTATTTTGACCGTTCTTCTGTCCTTGATAACATTGTTGGTTATTACCCTGTTACTGTTATTTAATATATCAAGAGTTTGTTTTGCTATAGTCGGATAATATTCCATCCCATAACTGTCCTCTATCCCTTCATTTAAACCTTCTACGTCAGATATTGATTTAAGTGCATTATAATAATTTTCTTTCAATGGGTTTCCATTATCGGAATAGCTATTTTCTAATACTTCCCCTAAATCAGAGTTATTTATAATAGATTTGAAATTTTTCCTTTCCAGGACAATATCATAATTTTCTCCATTTTTGACTATTTTAGAATTAAACATTGCCGAATCTGAGAAAACATTGCCTTCAATATTTTTTGTTTTTAATGCCTCATAACTGGTATATTTTTCCTCATAACCTCCTAAAACCAAGGCACTGCCGGCATAAAAATCTCCTTCTATCTTATCTGATTCTATAGTTCCTCCTGTCCCAAATACAAATTTACCGTCAACTGCCTTAAGATTGACTGTACCATCACTTACAACTGTTCCTGTATTTATAAGGGTCGCACCATTTAAGTCGAAGGCTTTATTATTTTTATCATCTTCAGTGCCTGTTAAAGTACCTGACAGGATAATTTTACCGCTGTTGGTAATTGTAGAAGTCGCATCAGCAGCTTTAATTGCCGTACCGTTAGAGGCATTCAAGTATATTTCACCAGTATTTATGGCATCAGCACCATCCGATACATACATACCAATACTGTTATCGTGATCTACAGCTATAGTCCCCTCATTGATAATTTCCGATTTATTTCCCCTTGCAGACATAACCGTGTAATTATTAAATCCAGTCTCCAAAATTCCTTTATTTATAGCCGTACTTCCGGCTTCACCATTAGTGTTACTGTTTTCAGCATGCATCCTGACATTTCCTGTATTTGAGATGGTTCCCTCAGCTTCATTGACTGCCGTACTTCCTATACGTGCATACAATCCATAATCTCCTTTATTAGAAATAACTCCCTTATTGGTTGCCGTACTGTTAGAGATGGCATGCATACCAAATCTGCCGCTATTACTGACAGACCCCTCATTTATAATTTGTCCCTCATTGGTGG
>DAOUPY010000535.1 GCA_030625925.1 Fusobacteriaceae bacterium
CTGGAAAATCAACTCTCATCAGACTTCTTAACAGATTAGAAGAACCAACCAGCGGTGAGATTCTAGTGGAGGAGAAAAATATTCTTAATTTTAATAATTCTGAGCTTCAAGAGTACAGAAAAAAAACAGGGATGATCTTTCAACACTTTAACCTTATGAACTCAAGGAGCATAGGAGGTAATATAGCTTTTGCATTGGAGGTAGCCGACTATCCTAAGGAGAAGATAAGGCCTAGAATTATCGAACTCCTAAAATTAGTAGAATTAGAAGACAAGATCGACAGCTATCCAGCCCAGTTATCCGGGGGACAAAAACAAAGGGTGGCTATAGCCAGGGCCCTGGCCAACCATCCAAAAGTCCTACTTTCAGACGAGGCTACCAGTGCACTGGATCCAAAAACTACCAAGAATATCTTAAACTTATTAAAGGATATTCAGAAAAAATTAAACCTCACTATTATCCTAATCACCCATCAAATGGAAGTTATCAGAGACTCATGTAATAAAGTAGCAGTTCTAGATGGTGGTAATGTCGTAGAGGCAGGAGAGGTTGTAAATATATTTTCAAACCCTCAAACTATAATTACCCAGGAATTTATAAAACATCTGATTCCAGAAGAAGAAATAGAAGTTGCATTCAGCCAAAAGAAAGGCAGGAAGATCATAAAACTCTCCTACGTAGGAGTGACTATTGATAAACCTATCATCTCTCAATTAATCAGGAGGTTTGATGTGGATATAAGTATCTTAGCCGGAAGTATCAATAAATTAGTGACTAAAAGCGTCGGCCACCTTATATTAGAACTCAGTGGTGATATGGAAAAACAATTACAAAGTATTCACTGGCTGAAACAAAATAAATTAGGAATTGAGGTGTTATACAATGGATAAAATTATAAGTTTACTCCTACCGGCATTTAACGAAACTATATACATGGTGTCATTTTCAGTAATCTTTTCCCTCCTCATAGGGGTTCCCATGGGAATATTATTATATGTCACAAAACCTGATAATATCCTGCCTATGAACAAGCTAAATAAAGTTCTAGACCTTATTGTCAACATAGGAAGATCCTTTCCATTTATCATATTGATGATCTTGGTTTTACCCATATCGCGATTTATCATCGGAACAACTATTGGCTCTACAGCTAGTATTGTGCCGCTGTCTATCTCAGCAGCTCCATTTGTTGCTAGGATCATCGAGGGAGCTATCAACGAAGTGGATAGAGGTATTATCGAGGCATCTATCTCGTTGGGAGCTTCTAAATTTCAAATCATCACCAAAGTACTGATACCGGAAGCGTTCCCTAGTCTTATTCACGGTATCACCTTGACTATAATAAATTTAATAGGCTATTCTGCCATGGCAGGAGCTATTGGAGGAGGTGGTTTAGGAGATGTCGCAATCAGATATGGGTACCAGAGGTTCCAGGTCGATATTATGGTTATATCGGTTGTCAGTATAATAATACTGGTTCAAATAGTTCAATTTACAGGAAATAGTATCGTCAGCA
>DAOUPY010000035.1 GCA_030625925.1 Fusobacteriaceae bacterium
ATATAATAGATGCAGATAAAATTTCAAGGGAAGTTTCAGGTTCTTTGGAAGTGATAAGAAAGATAGAACAAAATTTTGGCTCAGAAGTGATAAATGGCGGAGACCTAGATCGTCAAAAACTAAGAAAGATAGTATTTGAGAGTAAGGAAAAAAGAGAACTTTTAAATGAGATAATGCACCCCCTTATAGTGAAAAAAATTATAGAGGAGATAGAAAAAAATAGAGAAAAAAAACTTATAATATTGGATATTCCTCTTTTATATGAAACAGAGTTGGAGTACCTCTGTGATAAGGTGTTGGTGGTATGTACAGATGAGAAGATCCAGGTAGAGAGAATAAAAGTCAGAGATGGGATAGAGTGGGAATTGGCCAAGAAGATAATAGATGCACAGATGCCCTTGGTAGAAAAGATGAAGAAAGCGGATATATTTATTGAAAATAATGGGGATTTAGAGGAATTACTAAAAAAAGTTGAATTAATATATAGTGAAATAACAAAATAAATTTCTCTTAAGGTCAAGGAGGCTTTTAAATATAAGCCCTTGCTTTGAGTTCGAAGTTAAAATATGTTATAATAACTAGTTGAAATACCCTTAGGGTGTTGCTTTCTATATAAAAAAATGGAGGAGAAGATTATGAAAAAAGAGGTTGTAAGAGGCTTAGGAACTTGGTTTGGGCTGGGAGATCTACCAAAAGCTCCGGGAACAATGGGGACACTAGGTGCAATACCATTATTTTTTATGTTAAACTCATTTAGATTGATAATAGCTGATGCTAGATTATATAATTCGTTTTATTTTATATTTTTAACGGGATTTTTTGCCCTGTCAATATATGTATCGGATAGATGTGAAAGGGAGATCTTTAAAGAAAAAGATCCGCAAAAGGTAGTGATAGATGAGGTATTGGGATTTATGGTAACTATGTTTTTAGTTAATCCAGTGGGATATAAAGAAACTATAGTAGCTGTTATCTTGGGATTTTTACTATTTAGATTCTTTGATATAACTAAGTTAGGTCCAATTGATAAGTCGCAGCACTATGGATATGGATTAGGAGTAGTGTTAGATGATTTTTTAGCAGGAGTTGTAGCGAATTTCTTATTGATAATATTGATGACAATAATTTTCTAGGAGAGATAATATGGACGCAACGATTATATTAGTCGGAACAGAGCTCCTAAATGGAATGACTGTGGATACAAACAGTATATATATGGCAGAGGAACTCAATAAATATGGGATAGAAATAAGACATAAATTGGTGGTAGGTGACAATATAACAGATATTGTAGAAGCCATAGAATATGGAAATTCAAAATCAGATCTAGTTATATTGAGCGGTGGATTGGGCCCGACTATGGATGATCTGACAAAATCAGCCATCTCTAAGTTTTTGAATGTAGAATTGGTGGTAGATAGAGATGACTATATGGATTTAAAGAAAAAGTATGATTCTCATAAACTTGTGCTGGAAGATAAAAACCTGAGAGAAGCAGAAAAACCATATGGAAGTCAGACAATTATCAATGATGCAGGGATGTGCAAAGGGATATATATAGATAAAATAGCGGCATTTCCTGGAGTACCCAGAGAACTCTATGATTTATTTCCTAAGTTTTTAAAATTACTGGTATCCCAGAATAAACTGGAAAAAAATATCTATATAAAAGATATTTTAGTCTGGGGAATCCCTGAATCAGTATTAGAAAGTAAAGTCGTTCATTTATTTGAGTTAAAAGGGATTCATTATGAGTTCTTGGTGAAAGATTATGGTATAATAATTAGACTGCAAACAATAAGTATAAATAAATTTAGTGTGGATAAAATAACATCAAGTTTGTATAAGATAATAGGTGAAAATGTAATAGGTGAAGATGATGAGAGGTTAGAAACCACAATCTATAAATATTTAAAGGATCAAAAATATGACATATCTCTTGCAGAGTCTTGTACCGGGGGCTTGATAGCGTCTAAATTTATAGAGGTAGACGGGATTTCTAGTGTGTTTAAAGAAGGAATAGTATGTTACAGTAATGAATCCAAACAAGAGAGATTAGGAGTAAAGAAGGAAACTTTGGATGCTTATGGAGCTGTGTCCTATGAAACTTGCGAGGAGATGTTAGGTGGATTAGATACAGACGTAAAGATAGCTGTAACAGGGATAGCCGGACCAAATGGCGGAACTAAAGAAAAACCAGTTGGAACTGTGTATATTGGGGTAGTTGTAGGAGAGAAAAAATACATAAAAAAATATCTCTTTAATGGGAATCGGGAAAAAATAAGAAGGATTACCATGATGAGAGCAATGTTTGAAGTACTTAAAATTTTAAAGGGGTGAGGTAAGATGGCACTAGGAGAAAAGATAAAAAAATGTAGAAAGGATAAGGCCTATTCTTTGAGACTGCTGGCTTCTAAAGTAAACTTATCAGCTAGTTTTTTATCTCAAATAGAGCAAGGTAAAGCATCTCCATCTATCGAAAACTTAAAGAAAATTGCTAATGAATTGGATGTAAGGGTAAGTTCGTTGATAGAGGAAGAGGATGAAAAAAAAGATACTGATGTAGTTAAAAAAGATGAAAGAAATAAGGTAGAAAGTATAGATTCTAAAACAATGATATCTCTATTGACTACTTCGAATATAGAAAAACATATGGAACCAATATTGTATGAAATAGAACCTGGAGGAGAGAGTGGAAGGGGTTATTATACTCATAATGGTGAAGAATTTATATTTGTCTTAGAAGGACAATTAGAAGTTCAAATTGAAAGTAAGAGTTATTTATTGGATGAGGGAGACAGTTTATATTTTAAATCTACTCAAAAACATAAGTTTAGAAACCCTGGAGACAGGTTAGTAAGGGCAATATGGGTAGTAACTCCTCCAACATTTTAAGGTGGTGAAAAATGAAACCAAATTTAGAGAAAATAAAGATAGTAATTTTAGATGTCGATGGTACTATGACCGACGGAAAGATCTCCTATGATAACAATAGAATAGAGACAAAGTCATTTGATGTAAAAGATGGGATGGCAATAGCTCAGGCTATAAAATATGGAATAAAAGTAGCTATAATAACTGGAAGAACCTCTAAAATAGTAGAATATAGAGCCTCAGAATTGGGGATTACAGATATATATCAAGGGGTAGAAAATAAAATTGCTACCTTGGATGGATTACTGGAAAAATATGGTTATAACTATGAAAATGTGGCCTATATGGGGGATGATATCAATGATATTCCTGCCATGATAAGGGCAAGTTATGTAGGGATAACAGCAGATGCTGTATCAGATGTAGAGGAGTTTGCACATTTTAAAAGCAGATATAATGGTGGATATGGTGCTGTGAGGGAATTCATGGAGACGATATTAAAAGCTAATGGGATTTGGAACAAAATTATACAAAACTACAAGAGTAAAAAGTAAATATAAGGATAAAAATTATGAAGATAGAACACTTAAATGTTACGAGGTTAATTAAATTATTTATAGCAGGTAGCAGATGGATGTCTAAATATGCAGATATATTAAATGACTTAAATGTATACCCTGTACCAGATGGCGATACTGGAACAAATATGTCTATGACGATGCAGGCTGTAGAGAATGAATTAGTAAAATTAAATCATGAACCTACAATGCCTGAATTTTGTGAGTTATTATCAGAAGCAATATTATTAGGAGCAAGAGGAAATTCTGGGACGATTTTATCCCAAATTATCCAAGGGTTTTTAAATGGATTTGAAGATAAGGAAGAATTAAATATAGATGATATCACAAGATCTTTTGAACAGGCTGCTAAATTGGCTTATAAAGCTGTGAGTAACCCTGTAGAAGGGACTATGCTTACAGTGATAAGAGTTATAGCCGAGAAAGCCAAGGAATATGATGGGCCAAAAGATAACTTTATCCCGTATCTGTCATATGTTAAGGAAGCGGCTCATGAAGCTGTAGAGGAAACTCCGAATCAATTGTTAAAATTAAAAGAAGCTGGAGTGGTAGATGCAGGTGGAAAGGGTGTTTTCTATCTTATTGAAGGGTTTGAAAAATCAATAACTGACCCTGAGATGTTAAAAGACTTGGAAAGAATAGTGAAAAGCCAAGCCCATAGAAGGGAAAGGTTGGAAGCGACCAATATTGATATTGATATTGAATTTAAATATTGTACTGAATTTATTGTTCAGGCAGGAAAATTTAACCTGGAAGATCTAAAAGAAGAGATAAAAGAGCTGGGAGATTCAATGGTAGTAGCTCAAAGCTCTACTAAAACTAAAACACATATCCATACAAATAATCCTGGAGCCGTATTGGAGATAGCTATGAAATATGGTGGGTTAGATAACATTAAGATAGATAATATGGAATTACAGCATAGAAATTTACACCTGTCAGAGGAAGATTTAATGAATCAGAATTCGGCTCATGTAATGATTCAAAATGAAAATACAGAAAAAAAAGCTTATTTTGCTATAGCTGATACCTACGAAATGGGAGAATTATTCATCAAATCTGGTGCCACTTGTGTACTTATTGGTGGGCAGGGGCAGAATCCAAGTGTAGCAGATATGGAAATGGCAATAGCTAAGATTAATGCAGAGGAAATAGTGCTTTTACCGAATAATAAGAATATTATTTCAGCTGCCAAAATAGTAGCTGAAAGAGCTTCTAAAAATGTAGAAGTCTATGAGACTAAAACTATGTTAGAGGGAAATTTTTATGTGAAGAATAAATCTGAGGATTTAGAGCGGGTAGTAAAAGATGCCAGAAGAAATAAATCCATTGAGATAACAAAAGCTGTAAGAAATACAAAGGTGGAGAATTTGACTATCACCGAGGGAAACTATATAGCTTTAGTAAATGGAAAGATCATGTATGAGAATAAAAATATAACGGATCTAATATCTGATGTTTATGAGGAAAATATAGATGAGAATACTTTAAATATATTTGCAGTATTAGGTAGTGAGACTACAGATGAAGGAAACCTTGCTATAGTGAATACTAAAGGGATAAAGCATGAGGAATATATAGGAAAACAGGATAACTATCATTATTACTTATATATAGAAAAAAAAGATCCAAACCAGCCTGAAATAGCAATAATCACAGACTCAACTTCGGATCTGACACCAGCACTAATCGGAGACCTATCTGTGAATATTATTCCTCTAAAAATAAAATTTGATGGAAATAAATATTATAAAGATGGGGTAGATATATCTAAGACGGAATTTTGGCATAAAATTATAACTGAGGGAGTTGTACCTAAAACTTCCCAGCCGTCTCCAGCAGAATTTAAAAATTTATATGAAAGATTGCTGAAAAAAGGATATAAAAAGATAATAACAATTTTGATTTCCAGTAAATTAAGCGGGACACAGCAGGCTGCCAAGGTGGCTCGTGGAATGTTACCACAGGAAAAGGATATAGCCATAGTTGACTCTAAAAATGTATGGTTAGGATCTGGACATTTGGTTTTAGAAGCCGCTAAGATGGCTAAAGCAGGGGAATCTTTTGAAACAATTATACAGAATGTAGAAGAGATGAGAGATAAAGCTAAGATCTACTTTGTTGTGGATGAATTGAAATATCTTGAAAGAGGCGGAAGGATAGGTAAGGCCTCCTCTGTGATTGGAGGGGTATTTAATATCAAACCAATATTAAAAGTCGAAGATGGTGAAGTTCATAATGAAACAAAAGCCATTGGAGACAAGGGTGCCATGAGATATATGGAGAAACTTCTAAAACAAGAGGCTAAAAATGGATCGATAGTTTTATACACTGGATGGGGCGGGACTAAGCATCAGTCTGAAAATGCAGATGAACTCAGGAAATCAGTAGAAAAATACAGCAATGTAGATTATCAATCAAGATGTGAAGTCGGATCAACTATTGGATCCCATACAGGACCATTATTTGGAATGACAATCTATCCTAAAATAAAATAACATATAGAGACTCAGCAGAAATGCTGGGTTTTTTAATTATATCTAGAGTAAATATTAAGGAAGGCCGGTTTTATTTTTCTAAGTTACTTCTATTTTCAGGAAACTTCAGGGAATGCATTATCTGTCACTATTAAAAAATATAAATTTTTATAAAAAAAAGATTGGGTAGAAGTGGTTTATTTGGTATACTAATCTGAGAAATAGATAATTTATAAGGGGGCAAAAAAAATGAGAAAAAGTTTAGACGTATTGGAATCAATGATATATTACTGGAATACTGTAGCAGAGAAAGGAAAGGTAAGTGAGCAGTTTATATCTTTTCTAGCTCAAGATAGAGGGATGAAAGCTACATATGATGAGAATTTTGATGCTGAATCAGTAAGAAAGGTACTTAGTGCTATCTCAAACGTAGAACCATTTATAGGTGAAACACTAAATGAAGGAAAATTCTGGACTAATAACATGTGGATGATAGAGAAGTTGGATTATATGAACAAGGTAATAAATCCATTAAAAAGATTAAGTGTAGAAGATTTAGGAGAAGGACAAGTTGTATTCTTACCATTACAACTTGATTTATTCCATAAAAAAGGTAATACCTTATACATAAACTTCTTTATGGTAGAGCCAGACGAAATTAACGGAACAGATAAGCTGACTATAGAGGATGTAGAGATAAAAGAGTGGATCAAGAAAAATATGGGGCGATAGGATGGTATGGGATAGCGGAATGATTTGGTGGTTTTTATTGACCATTATATTCGTAGGGGTAGAGCTGGCATTGCCGGCATTGGTGAGTATATGGTTTGCCTTCGCAGCTATAATATTGACGCTGATATCAGGGATGATAAAAAATCCTATGAATGAATTTTATATTTTTGTGGGACTCAGTGGATTGTTTCTAATATTAACCAGACCAATAGTCAGAAAACTTTTGGAGAAAAGAAAGCCTATTGAAAACAGGATATTTGGTCAAGATGTTGAAATATCTAAAGAAATAGAGGCAGATCTCTATGAGGTAAGATTAGATGGTAAATACTGGAGAGCTGCTTGTGATGAAAAATTAGAAGTAGGAGACACAGGAGTTGTAAAAAGAGTAGAAGGTAATAAATTGATACTTAAGAAGAAAATATAAAAGGAGGCAGACATGTTATTATTTTTTCCATTGATATTGTTAGCTATATTATTAATTGTAACTAATATCAGAATAGTACCGCAATCACAGGCGTATGTTATTGAGAGGTTAGGAGCCTATATGGATACTTGGGAAGTTGGTCTTAGATTAAAAATTCCATTTATTGATAGGATAGCAAAAAAAGTTTCACTGAAGGAGCAGGTTATAGATTTTCCACCTCAACCAGTTATCACAAGAGATAATGTAACTATGCAGATAGATACTGTAATATATTTTCAAATTACAGATCCTAAGTTATATACATATGGGGTAGAATATCCTCTGAATGCAATAGAAAATCTTACAGCGACTACATTAAGAAATATAATAGGGGAATTGGAGTTAGATTCTACACTAACATCTAGAGATGTTGTGAACACTAAGATGAGGGCTATATTAGATGAAGCTACAGATCCATGGGGAATCAAGGTAAACAGGGTAGAATTGAAAAACATCATGCCGCCTGCAGAGATCCAGGATGCTATGGAAAAGCAGATGAAAGCAGAAAGAGAAAGAAGACAAAAAATATTGATCGCAGAAGGGGAAAAAACTTCGACAATATTAGTAGCAGAAGGAGAAAAACAATCAGCTATCTTAAGAGCAGAAGCCAATAAAGAATCTGCCGTAAGGATAGCAGAAGGGGAAGCAGAAGCACTTTTAGAAGTAACTAAGGCTCGTGCAGAATCATTGAAATTATTAAATGAGTCCCACCCGACTAAGGAAGTACTTTCACTAAAAGCTATGGAAGCTTTTGTTAAGGTAGCAGATGGAAAAGCAACTAAGATTATAATTCCGTCGGAATTACAAAATGTTGTTAACCTAGCTACGGCATTTACAGCAGCAGGGGAAAATAAAGGGAAATAAGGAATAATCAATAAAAAAGGTAATATACATGTTTTGTATATTACCTTCTTTAATAGTCTAGGAAATTATGAATTTTACTGGATAGATTAAAGTTTATAAAAATCTAGATTGTTCTTAAGTGGATGCAACGTCACGTTGCTTTTTATAAAATTTATTGAGGTTTTTATGGGAATTATTTTGGAAAATCAAAATGGAGACATCATGGATTTATCTGCTCAGTGATATTGATGGGTTAATATGTGAAAAATTTAGTGTTTGGCAGGAGAAAAAATTCACGGGCAAAACATCTATGGGAATAGTGAGATCTACTTTCATATTGGATGGAAATAATGAGATAGTAAAAGAATGGAGAGGTGTAAAGGTTAAAGGGCATGTAGAGGAAGTTTTAGAAGCTTGTAAGGGGTGATAGATATGGAATTTGATGTTATAATAAAAATTATTGTTTATATGATAATAGTTCGGATAATTATGAGTAAGGTTAACAAAAAGAAAAGTATGAGATCTAATAATGAAGAAAACTCTACTCCTAAAAGATCTGATAGACAAAGAAAACCTAGGATGGAAAAAAGAGAAGACAAGAAAAAAAATAACAGCAGTATAGATATAACTAGTTTTAGAGATCTGATGCCAAAATCTAATAAACCGCTTTCACCTGAAGAAAGGATGAAACGAAGGGAAAAAGAACTAGAAAATATGAATAAAAGATAGTAAAAAAGGTAATATACAAAATATTGTATATTACCTTTTTTTATAGTCTAAATGTCACGTTGCTTTTTTATATCAATAAACCTTGATTGTTCATTGTTTTTATTTTTCTTTGAAATTTCCTTCTGAATCTCTGTTTAGAATTAATTCATCTAATTCTTCCACAGTATAGTGTACAACCTGAAGGTCATAAAATTTATAAAATGATAAACCTATGAGTCCCCAAACTACTAAAACTATTATAGAAGGGAGACTCAGGGAGCTGTCTAGTCCCGGTACCAATAAAAGGATTAAAAATATTATTCCTGATACAGATCCGAAAATACTCGGTATGAATACCTTACCGTATTCTTCTTTGTATAGTTTATAAGATGAAAGACTTGTATATAGATATCCTATGGATGCTCCTACACTGGAAGT
>DAOUPY010000436.1 GCA_030625925.1 Fusobacteriaceae bacterium
AAGAACTCCCTGCATATTATCAAAATTTAATCTGGATCCATGATAAAAATTGGTATTATAACCTCTGTCTTTTAATATTCTAGGGAGACCATAAAATGATTTTTGTACAGCCGGACCCCGCATGAGATCTCTCCCTACCTGCACTGGAAAGGATACATTGGTAGATAATAAACCATTTCTGGTTCTGCTTCCATTTCCGTAGAAGCTGGTGAATAGTATCCCTTTTTTAGACAATTTACTAAAATATGGGGCCAGGTCAGGATCATTATGACCTAGTGCTCCTATATATTGCCCTGATAAACTTTCAGCTATGATCAGAACTACATTTTTATTTTTTAATGGTCTTTTAGTATCTGTAATTCTAAGAAATGGATTTTGATCACTTAAAAATTTATTATTTTTAGTTCCCACTAACTTTCTGCTTCTCTTAATTAATTCATCTTTATGAAAAAATTCTAATTTTTTCAGATCAATATTTTTAAACTCCCTCTGCCTGTCTATAGAATGGATCAGAGAGAGCATACCATTTTGTGTCATCTGGTTAGCTAAAAGCTTCTTAGAAAAGAAACCGTGTTCTACATTTCTAGGTCTATTCTGTAAACCTCTTATTCCAATAAATACTACTAAGATCATAACTATATAACTAAAAACACTCTTTTTTACCTTTCCCAGCTTATTGGCCAAATAAATATCTTTTAAATTTTTATAGGACAGACATAGGTTTATTATTGTCAGTATACATATCAATCCATATATCAGAGGCAGGTTGAAGATCGCTCCCATATTTCCATAGATCTCACTATCTCCTGCATATTCAAAGATGGATGCATCTAACTGGGTCTTAAATTCCCTAAAATAATAGACATTTCCCACTGAAAAAAATATTGTTATAAAAGTCAGTATCCCATAGATTCCCATGGATATTTTAAACCATATTTTTTTAAATGGTATTATCCTGGATACTAAAAATAATAAAAGCAAAATAGTCATTATTATTCCACCAATAGAAGCATCAAACTTTACCCCTATATAAAATCCTTTAAAAATTTCATCCCATGTTAGGCTGCCATTATTATTTACATTTAAAAACCAAATTCTTGTAAAACATAAGGTAATCAAAATTAAAATATATTGCATTGTAAAACTCTTTAATATTCCTTTTTTTTTCATTTAAGCTCCCCTTTTTATTTGTTTTTTTTCATTTATTTTAAAGAAAATAAAAAAAAATCCTATCTACCTTTCAATTTTTTCCTCACTCTTCCCCACCAATGGAGTAACTCATTTAAACCTTTAGCTCCCCTATAATAGATATCTCTCTTTTCATAGTCTATCTCTCTATGACAGCTCTCCTCCAAATAAACATATTCATACCTGGCTCCAAATTTTCCATATTTATTTTTTGAAAACTTTGAATCTATCAAATAAACATGTTTGTTATCAATAATAAAATTAACCAACTGGGAGTCACCGTGTAAATACCCCGATTCATGAATTTTATCCAGTTCATTTTTTATGTCCTCTAAATGTTCTATCGATCCTGTTTCTCCTGGAAGGTATTCACATATGAAGTAGGAGTCCACTACACACCCATATTTTCTCTTCTCAAAAGCTAAAATAGATTTATATGTCAGCAGCCCTGCTTTATATATTTTTTCTGCCTGGATAAACTCACGATAAGATTCCGAACCTCTAAAAATTGACAAGAATCTTTGCCATTTACGGTTGTTTTTTTCCCTTGGAACTTTTAATACTAGCTTTTCTCCTTCAAAGGTAAATAAACTAACCTTGCTCCTATTGTCATCTTTAAATACCTTCTCTATATTTAAATTTTCTAAATCGTCTAACATTTTTAGATATTTTTCATCTCTATAGTAAATAGTAATATCATTAATTTTTTTTATTTTCATAAGACCTCACTCTTTTCTTATATCTCTCTCCCGCTCTGCGGAGTGACGAATATTAGAAAATCTTGTAATTAAAAGAATTTTCTAAATGTCAGGAGAGAGATAAGCTCATTAATTTAGTAAAACCTTTTTTCTTCTGTCGCAGATTTTTAAAAACATATTCAATGCAGAGGCTCAAAGTTCACCGAGATTCTCAGAGAAATTCTGTTTTCCCAATTCCAAAATTAAAATAAATCTGTGTTAATTTAGCTCTTTCATCTGTGTAATCTGTGTCAAAAATAACTTTTAATTTTCCTTTATCAATTAAAATAATTCGTTATTTTTTCATACACCATTTCTGGC
>DAOUPY010000483.1 GCA_030625925.1 Fusobacteriaceae bacterium
TAAGGTTAAGACTTTTGAAGAAGGTTGAAAAAAATGATGTTTCAAAGAAAAATAATCTTAAAGGTAGTACGAATTTCTCCAAAGGTTGTAATACTTGAGGATAGAAAATAGGTCTTAGGTTTAAGGCTGAGTGAAGAGGAATATTTATTCCTCTTTTTTTAGTGTCTAAGTTTTTTAAATTTTTTAAAGAAATTAAAAAAAGGAAATAGACCAAGTATAATCGTATAAAGAAGTATGTTCATAAATTGAGTGTGTAATTCTAGGCACTTAGGCCGCAACTAATAAAATTAGAAAGGAGGTTATAAAGATGAAAAAAATTATAGTATTCTTATTGTCCTTATTATATTTGACAATTCTTTATGGAGCTGAAGGCGGATATAGTAACTATATTCCTGGAACATATGGAGATTTTGGAATGGCATTGGAGCCACCTCATGGTCTTACTATACGGAATGATATATATTATTATGGTGCGAGCACCAATAAAACCATTAGAAACACAGGGGGTGATGTGGATGGAGATATCACAATGAAGATGGATCTACTTACTATGATATACAACACAAAGACTGAGTTTTTTAATGGAAACTATGCCTATGGAGCAGCGATACCTCTTGTGTATCTTGAGGTTAAAGGTAGAACAGACTTCGGAAGATTTAATGAAGATGCAAAGGGATTGGGAGATCTTACTCTTATTCCAGGAATGTTATTTTGGAATGAAGGAAATTATCATTTTAGCTTAGGAGAATTTATAATCATTCCAACTGCTGATTATGATGAAGAGGCTGATGCCAACACTGGGCTTAACTACTACTCATTTGACACCAACTTTGCTGTTACATATTTAAACCCAGAGACCGGTCAGGATTATTCTGTTAATATAGGGCATATCTATAATACTGAAAATAAAGATACTGACTATCAAACAGGACAAGAATTTCATATCGATTTAGTATTAAATCAGTTTTTTTCAGAAAATTTTGTAGTGGGAATTCATGGATTTTATCTTAAACAGTTTACCAGTGACCAGGTTAAAAATGATACTGTCAACAGTTTGTTAGGTGATTTTAAAGGCGAAGCCGCTGGATTTGGCCCGGCAGTTATGTGGGCAACTAATATTATGAATCAGGATATTACCTTTATAGCAAAATGGTTATATGAATTTCACGCAGACAATAGAATTGAAGGAGATCATCTTTTTCTTAGCTTTGCTTTAAGCTTGTAATAAAAGCTAAATATTTAAAACTAATTACTAGGGAGAAATAATAAAAAAAATATAAAAGAACCTAATGTAAAGGGGGGAATTATTATGTCTGAAAAGGAACTGAGAAAGAAGGTTATTGAACTCTTGTCAAAGACATCTTTCTTTGGAGGAATAGACAGAGAAGATATTGATTTTTTTATAGAAAACCTTGTGGAAAGAAGCTATAGTGCAGGAGAAAATATCTTTGAAGAGGGAGAAACGACAGAGGACTCCTATCTTATTTTAGAGGGAGAGGTAAAGGTAATAATAGGAGGGAGAGCAGTAGAGAAATTTTATCCAGGGATGTTTTTCGGAATAATTGCCCAAGTAGGTATCCCTAGACATCTTGCTACAGCAATTGCCGATACAGATATTGTTCTAGCAGTGATCCCCAAGGTGACTTTCTCCCTTTTGGAAAAGCAAAAGCCCGAACTCTACGGGAAGATAATACTCAAAATGTGGAAAGATACCTCAAACTGCTGAAAGAAATAAAAGTGAGCTATAAAGAACAAGAAAATGTAAAGATCTATTATATTTGTTAAGTAATTAGAAAAGATTTTAAATAGTTAAAAAGAGGGAAACCTCTTTTTTTAGTGTCTAAGTTTTGAATCTTATAAAAAATTTAGAGATCTTATCTTTCCTTGTGGAATATATTAGGAGGTGGATAATAGGAAAAATAGAAATAAACAAATTCTT
>DAOUPY010000142.1 GCA_030625925.1 Fusobacteriaceae bacterium
CACAGATTTAGTCTTTAAATTATTGGCATGGGCATAGATCCCGATCCTTTTAATATTCGGCATTTTAGCCCTGATTCGCCTGATTATTTCAATGAGCAGATCGGTTGGAAGTAACATTGCATCTCCATCAGCCAGAAAAGCCTTGGTATAAAAATCATTGGTATAAGTGTCAATATCATCAAATATTTCTTCTTTAGATTTCATCCTGAATGATTTGTCCTTATACATAGAACAAAAAGTACATCTATTGTGGGAGCATCCCACGGTAACTTGTAAAATTAAACTATTGGCCTCACTTGGTGGTCGGTATATTGATCCTTCATATGGCATAGGTCTCCTCCTATAATTTTTCTACTATTATACCATAAAAAGAAACGTGACGTTTCATCCAGATAATAAAAAAGCAACTAAACCCCATACTTCGTTTATTATGCTAAAAAATTCTTGCCCCCCCATAGTTGACAAAGATCCTTTGTTTTTATTGTAACGCGTGTTATAATAACGTATGTTATTATACGTTTTGTATATAATAAACGGGAAATATAGGGGTAGCAAGCTTATGGAGGGGAAATATGAAAAAATTAAAATTTATAGTTAAATATCTGATTGTATTAATGCTTTTATTAGTAACAGCACAAATTATAAGAGCATATTTAGATAGGCAAAGAGATTCAAAACTTAAGCCATGGCATAAAGTAAGTCAAATAAAAGAGCTAAATTATGATAAGTATAGTAATATAGAAAGTTATTTAGCAGATGAGAAAAAATTTTTAGAAGAAATATATACAGAAGTAGAAATAAAAAAGAAAGGTTCTTATAATAGGTACATTAGAGGTTCAAAAGGTTCTCCATATGGCCATATGAGAAAAGATGTGAATATATCCTTTGAAATGATCCCTAAAAATCCAAAGGGAGGAATTTTAATGCTTCACGGATTAACAGGTTCACCTTATTCTATGATAGACATAGCAAAAATTTTTTATGATAAGGGGTATTATGTATTGGCTTTAAGATACCCTTATCACGGGACTTATCCTGGTGAACTTTTAAACCTAAATTGGAAAGATTTTTCAAAAACTGCAAAGTTTGGAGCAAAAATAGTTAAAAATAAAATTCAGGGAATAAAAAATAGTAAATTCTATATGTTGGGATTTTCTACAGGAGCAACTGCTACTTTGCAATATATAACTCATGATATGAGTAAGGATAATAAACTCCCCAGGCCAGATGGAGTATTTTGGCTTTCTCCTGCAATGGGGATTGATCCTTTAGCTAAATATGTGTTTTTAGATATTTTAATAAGTAAAATTCCTGGGTTAAATAAATTTGCATGGATAGATATCTACCCAGAATATGATATGGCTAAATATAACTCTTTTGATAAAAATTCTGTAGCTCAGGTGTATACTCTTATAAAAAAATCACGAGAAAACCTTTCAAAACTTACTAAAAGTGAAAAAGCAAAATTACCACCAATCTATTCTTATACTTCTATTCTAGATGCTACAGTCAACTCTGAAGAACTTTTTAAAGTCTTAGAAGAAATTAGAAATAAAAAGAATGAACTTACAATTTTTGATGTTAATAGAAAATACGATGATTTATATGGATCTAAAATTCAAAATATTAACTTTGAAAAAAAAATAGAAGAATCTAAAATTATTGGAGATATTATAGTGTTGAGTAATATGGTGAATAGAACAGAAAAGGTTGAATTGACAAAATACAGTAATGGGAAGAAAATTAACATGAAGAATGATTTAGATTTTAAATGGTCTAAAGATACTTTTTCATTAGCACATATCTCTCTACCTATTTCTCCTGAAAATCCTCTCTATGGAAAAAATACATTCTTAGGAGGAGGAAATATTAAAGGAGAAAATGGAACAGCAGCTATGCCTGGTGATGCACTAGTAAGGCTTAAATATAATGATTTTTTTAATTATGTTGAGAAGAGCATAACGAATAAAGTTTATTAATAAATCTGATCCTGTCTTTATCGTTGTATAGCTGTATCAACAGATACAAATTAAAACCACTAGCACAAGCTAATGGGAGCGATATCCATAAATAAAAAAAGCAGTAAATCTCATTAGATTTACTGCTTTTTTTTATTTTAACTCTTATCTCCTACCTCGGTTTCTCTAAAAGTTCGCCTTTCCCCATTGAGGAGAGGAGTTAGAGGTGAGGTCTAGAGGGTCTTAGTCGTCACTCTTGTCATACGGCTTTCCAGAACTAGCTGGTGCCACTGCCTTTCCTACTACTCCCGCTAAGGCTAATAGTGTAAGGATGTATGGTAACATTTGAATAAATTGAGGCGGTACCCCAGTTACATATTGCTGGATCAAAGTCTGTCCTGCATCTGCAAAACCAAACAATAAACTTGCTCCTAATACTCCACCTGGTGTCCATTTACCAAATACTAAGGCTGCCAAGGCTATAAATCCTCTACCTGCCGACATCTCCTTGGTAAACTGTGATAATGCACCGATAGATAGGTAAGCTCCTCCAAGACCAGCTAACAGCCCTGACATGATTACACCAAAATATCTTACATGTAGTACATTGATCCCTACTGTGTCTGCTGCCAGTGGATGTTCCCCAACAGCTCTCATCCTAAGACCCCATACTGTTTTATAGATAAACCAGTGAGATGCAAAAGCAATTGCATAGATGATAAATACTATTATAGACATTCCAAAGAATGTAGCTGTTTTCGGTACTGTAGGAGTATTTCCAGACTGATTAAATAATACTCTTAACATAAACACTGTAAATCCAGATGCGAATAAGTTGATCGCTACCCCTGATACTACTTGGTTTCCCTTGTATTTAATACTAAGGACTGCGTGAAGTAATGCCATGATTCCACCAGCCATCATACCACCAAGAATTCCAACATATGGATTTCCTGTGTAATATGAAGTTACTGCTGCTGAGAATGCACCCATCAACATCATTCCTTCTAATCCTATATTTACAACACCTGTAAGTTCAGAGAACATTCCACCAATTGCCGTAATTAATATAGGCGCTGCTTGTCTAATTGTAGCTAAGATTAAACTTATAAAGATAGACATTAGTTACTCACCTTCTTTTTTTTATCCAATATTGAGTGGAACATATTTTCCGCCGCAATCAATAATATTATGATAGCCTGAATAATTATGATAATTTGACTTGGGATCGATGTGTTAAACTGCATAGATCTACCACCGGTTCTTAATGCTGCAAATAATATAGCTGCAAATAGTGCTCCTACTGGTGAATTTTTCCCCAGCAGTGCTACTGCGATACCGTCAAAACCATAACTTCCCATGATTCCCTGTCTGTAAGTATATTGTCCCACTCCTCCAAGGATTCTTTCGGCACCTGCCAATCCAGATAACGACCCTGCTATTCCCATGGCAAATAATATTCTCCATTTACATTTATCCCTGCATTTTCAGAAGCTGTAGGATTAAGTCCCACGGCTTTGATCTCATAACCAGTGATAGTTTTTTCAAACATAAACCAGATAACTATCACAGCTATTACTGCTATGATAAATCCTACATTAAGTGCTACCTTAGTATCCGGCATCAACATAGCTAATCTGCTGGCTTCAAATACTGGAGGAGTCTGTGGACTCGGTCCCATAGGCCCGCCAGCTTTCAATGGATAGTTTAATCCGTATTGTTCAAAGTTTAACGCTATATAGTTTAACATAATAGTAGATATTACTTCATGCACTCCTAATTTTGCCTTTAACCATCCTGCAATTCCTGCCCAGGCAAAACCCGCTGCTGCTGCTATGATCAATACTACAAATACATTGTTTATACCAATGTTGTGTACAAAAGCTCCAACTGCTGCTGCTGCTAATCCACCCATTACAACTTGACCCTGTGCTCCGATATTAAATAATCCAGCTTTAAATGCGACTAATACAGACAACCCAGTAAATATCATAGGTGTTGCTTCTAACAGTGTTCTCGCAATAGCTCTCTTACCATCAAAAGCCCCTGTAAACAGATAGTAATATGCTGTTAATGGATTTTCTCCTAAATAAGTTATTATTCCTGCACCTAAAAGCAGTGCAATAAATACTGCTAAAATAGGAACTAATAATCCTTGTAATTTTCTATTCATTATAACTTCCCTCCGGCCATTAAGATTCCGATTTTTTCTTCAGTAGCATCTTCTCTGTCTAGAATTCCTGTAATCTCTCCACCACACATAACTGCTATTCTGTCACTTAAGTTTAAGATTTCAGATAGTTCTGCTGACACTACCATCACTGCTTTTCCAGTCTTCTTTTCTTCTAAGATCAACTTATGGATCGCTTCAATAGCTCCAATGTCTACTCCTCTTGTAGGCTGAGAAGCTATGATGAAGTCATGTTTTTTCTCCAATTCTCTGGCTACAATTATCTTTTGCTGGTTCCCGCCTGATAATTTTCCAAAGGCTGTTTTTGTTCCTCTAGGTCTTATATCATGAGCTTCCATAAAGAATTCTGCTTCTTTTTCTAATTTATCCACATCCAATAATATCTTATTCTTTGTAAATTTTTCTCTGTGCACTCCAAAAGCAAAGGTATCTCTAACTGAAAATTCTGATACTGCTGCTCTTGCATGTCTATCTTCCGGTACATGAGCTAATCCGGCTAATGTAATATGTCTAGGAGTTTTACCGGCCAGGTTTTCACCATTTAGAGTAAAGGCTCCAGATTCAATCTTTCTTAATCCTGTCATAGCTTCTACAAGTTCCGATTGCCCTGATCCTTCTACACCTGCAATTCCAAATACCTCTCCTGCTCTTATGTCAAAGGATACTTTTTTTACTGCCGGTAAGCCTTTATTATTTTTTACATTTAAGTCTTTGACCTCCACTATCTTATCACCGATAGTAACCTCTGGTTTCTCAGTAGTAAATAACACCGGTCTTCCTACCATGGCATTGGCAATTTTTTGTTTTGTGGCATCTTTAGTTTCAAAGTTTGCTACATCTTTTCCCCTTCTGATTACTGTGATATTATCTGAAATATCCAATACTTCCTGGAGTTTATGGGAGATAAATATAATAGTTTTTCCCTCTTCAATAAGGTTATCCATTATTTTATATAATTCCTTTACCTCTTGAGGAATCAGTACAGCTGTTGGTTCATCAAATATAAGCAGATCAGCTCCCTTAAATAATATCTTTAAGATCTCCACCCTCTGCTGGATTCCA
>DAOUPY010000024.1 GCA_030625925.1 Fusobacteriaceae bacterium
CTACTAATTTGATCAACTCTTTATTTCCATTTGCGTCCTTTAGGCTTTTCTCAATAAGAGGTTTTGCCTCCTCATAGGTTTTACCTAAATACTCGCTGTATCTATCTTTTTCATATTGAGATATTTTCTCTTCTTCTGAAATTTTAGTCTTTTCAACTATCTTATCTCTGGTTTTTTCCACTAAGATAGAATCTCTAATCGACGTTTCAAAAGTTTTTTTAGTGTATCCTTGTGCACTTAACATCCTTTTAAACTGTTCTTTATTTGGAATCTGTGCTTCTATAGCACTGATTTTCACCTTTACTTCTGAACTACTTACCTTAACTTTAAGATCATCTCCAATTTCTTTCAAAATTTCATTAGTTAAGATATTCTCTACCGCTAATATTTTAGCTTCTTCCCTGTCTATAGGAGTTGTAAAGTATTGACTATATTGATTACTGATATTATTGATTCCTCTCTCTAACTCAGGAATTGCTATCTTATTCCCATTTAATTTAAAGGCATAGTGTTTATTTTTTAATCCCATGTTGATATTACTCACTATTACAGTTAGCATAGAGATGAAAAAACCTATTGTAATCATCCAAATTACAGGTTTCATCTTTTTTCTTAAATTTCTGATTGCCATTATATTTCCCCCACTTCTTTTTTAGTACTATCCTTTTTGATCTAATTTATATCTTCTAATTTTTTCATATAACGTAGTTCTACCTATCCCTAGTAATTTTGCTGTTTCCTGCTTATTCCATCTAGTTTTTTGTAAGGCTGTAGCTATTACTACTTTCTCAACATCTGCTAAGTTATAAAGTTCCTTCTCTAAAATTTCTTTTAGTGGTCCTAATCCAATTATTGTTTTATTTTCAAGTGTATCTGATTTCATTTTGATCTCCAATGGAAGATCCTCTACCCCAATTACTCTATCTGTTGATAGTATAATCATTCTTTCTATTATATTTTTTAATTCTCTGATATTTCCAGGGTATGAATATTCCATAAGATATTTCATTGTGTCACTTGATATAATAGGCATTTCTCTATGGATGTCTACAACTATCTTATTTAAAAAATAGTTAGCTAATAGAGGAATGTCATCTTTTCTCTCTCTAAGTGGTGCCATTTCTATTGGAAAAGCTGTTAATCTATGGTATAGATCGCTTCTAAATTTCCCACTTTCAACCTCTGATTTAAGGTTTTTATTTGTAGAAACAATAAATCTAATATCTACTCTCTTAGTTTTATTTCCTCCTACCCTTCTAAATTCACCGTATTCTATTACTCTAAGTAATTTTGCTTGAGCCTTAATGTCTAAACCTGTAATTTCATCTAAGAATACAGTCCCTCCATCAGCTTCCTCTAAGATTCCTACCTTAGCAGAACCTGCTCCAGGGAAAACATCTCTTTCGTATCCAAATAATTCAGATTCTATTATATCAGATGACATTGATGCACAATTTATTACCATAAAACTTTTCTTTCTTCTATCAGATTTTTTATAGATTTCTGCCGCTATCAGTTCTTTTCCTACACCATTTTCTCCACTAACAAGAACAGTTAGGTCACTTTCTGCTATCTTATCTATTAAGTTTTTAATCTCTTTAATCTTAGTACTTTGTCCTACAATTTCTTTAACTTCCTCTGTATCAGACAGCTTTTTCTCTAACTTTCTCTTTTCCTTCAATACAGATAAACTTTGTAAAGCTGGAAAGATTAATTTATTAAATTCCTTTATGCATAAAGGTTTTAATAGATAGTTATATATGTCAGCACCTCTTAGGTCTTTTAATACTTCATCCGTTTCTTCCTCAATTAATCCTACTACCACAAAATCTTTTCCTATACCATTTAATTTTCTTCTTACCTCTGTGAAGGTAAACCACGTCATATTTTGATCTAATAAAATAATATCAAAATCACTTTCCCTCAACATATCTAATCCATCTAAAAAATTATTAAAAGTAATTACTTCATATTCCCCTAACAATTCTTTTCTTATCTGCTTCAAAATTTCTTTTCTTTCAGAAATTGCTAAAATTGATTTTTTCACAAAACTCCTCCTACTATTATTGATTTTTTTCATCACTGTATTATAATCAATCAAGTGTCAAATTTCAAGACTTTTTTGTTTTATTTTGTTTTTTTTGAAACAGATTTCCAATTTCATTACACAAAGGTACAAAAAATCACGTTTTCATATTAATTTTTTTTAATTTTTTTCTCATATCTATACTATAAACTAAATTTAAAATCCCTAAAATTTGAAATGAGGGCGATAAACACCCTCACTTTATCTAAACATTAATATATTCCAACGCTCTTACTGAGATATCAAAAGTTATATTATACTCCAAACGCTCTTTTAAACTTGCAAATTTTTCTACCAGTTCGTAACACCTTTCCTTTTCTGCTATAACCAGCAAGACTTCATCTTCTCCGGGCCAAACATGGGTGTTGAGATGTTTTATTCCTTTTTGCCACGATACCTTCAGTTTTGGAATGATAGCATATTTTATAACATCGCTATTTTTTAGTTCTTCCAATATTGTCTCTTCCAAAGATCCATCAAACAATACTCTGAGTTCTTTATATTGTCCCTTAAGTTCCATAAAATCCTCCCCTTCTCCTCTCTCTACTTCATTCACCAATTTACATCAATAAATTATTTTTTTTACACAGATTTAAACAGGTTTACATTAATTCTAGTTTGTAGAATCAATTTTAACATTTGTGAAACTTCCCCTCCTTTTAATGGATTTTCACGATTATTCAAATTAGCTTTCTAATTAAAAGCTAATCATGAAATGTGATACCGGTCACCAAAGTTAGGATCTAAGAGAAAGACAGCTTCGCTGTCTTTCTCTTAATTTTTTGTTGAAATTTAATATTCATATATTCTCTGTGTATGCATAGCATCCACGTTCTATTTCTTCTTGCCATTAGCGTAATTCGCGGTTAGTTTTTTTTAGTTACGTATTACGAGTAACTAGCTATTTTTTAAATTTAGCTTTTACTCTGTCCACGCCATTTTCCACCAATTCATATAGAACTGGTATTATTACCAAGGTTAATAGTGTCGAAATCATCAATCCAAAGATTACAGCTATAGCCATACTCTGATACATCTCAGATCCCTGACCTAGTCCTAATGCTAATGGTGTCATTCCTAACATCGTTGTTAGGGTTGTCATAAGAATCGGTCTCAATCTTGTTCTACCAGCTTCTAAGACCGCTGTTCTTCTGTCACTTCCCCTTGCAATCAATAATTTTATATAGTCTATAAGTACCAAGGCATTATTAACTACTATACCAGCTAACATGATAATTCCTACCATTACCATTACATTAAATTCCTTGCCTGTGATCATCAGACCTGCGTATACCCCCATTATAGATAGCGGTACAGATCCCATAATTATAAATGGTAATACCAAGGATTCAAATTGAGAAGCTAATATTACGAAGATTAAGAATATCGCAATAAACATAGAATTTTTCAGCTGTACCATCATCTCACTGGTTCTTTGATTGTCTCCACCAAATCTATAAGCTACACTATTAGGCACTCCTAGTTCCTTTATTTTTTCTGTAATCAATGTTTCCACTGTTTTACTGTTATTTCCGCCCCTTAGGTTGGCACTCAAGGTTACCTTTCTTATTCTATTTAATTTTTCTTTTTCTGCTGGTCCCTCGACTACCTCTATGTGGGCAACATCGGAAACTTGGATAATATCTCCTGAATCTAATTTCAATTTACTTGTCATCAACTTAGACAATGATTTTCTATATTCATCAGGCATCATTACATTTACCTCTATCTCCTCTAAATCTGTTTTAAGGTCAATAGGATTAGATCCTAATACTTGATAAAATATTACCTTATTAATATCTGCTGGTCTTATACCATAGTATCTAGCTTTTTCTCTGTCTATTACTATCCTAGCTTCTGGACTTCCTCCGGTCAAACTACTCTTAAAGTCTCCTATTTCCGGCATATTTTTCATCTCTGCAAAGACTAAATCAGCAAAATTATCCAATTGTCTTGCATTATCCGATGTAAGGTCTAATTCTATATCCCTTCCACCGCTATCAGGTCCCTTAGCATATCCATCGGCTACATTTAAATCTACATCAGGGATTCCTTTTAATTTTTCCCTTATGATATCCGTTATCTCAAATACCGATCTATCTCTATCTTTTCTTAGATCTAACTTTACATTGATAGAAAATCCATCATTCTCTACTGAGGTTTCTATATTTTTCGTATATTTATCAGCCTCTAATATTTTTTCTACCCTTCTAGTGATAGAATCAACTTTATCTAGTGTAACTCCTGGTGGTGTTTCTCCTGTTACTACATATACATTGTCATCTGTTGCAGGTATAAATCCTCCTCCAACTATCTTTATACCTGGTATTACTATGGCAAAAAACATTATTATTACTACCAACAAGGTCTTAAATTTATGTTTTAATGTCAATGATAATAATTTTACATATCTCTTTTTTATAAAGATAAGAAATTTTCCATCCTGGACTTCCACTACCTTTTCCTTCAATATTTTATTAGCTATCATAGGCACAAAGGTCATGGCAACTAATAGTGAAGCCAGCAATGAGAATGTTACAGCCCATGACATCCCCCAAAATACTTCCTTAGCCAATCCTTCGGTCATTACTATTGGTAAAAATACTGCAACAGTAGTAGCTGTAGAAGCCACTATCGGTACCAGCATCTCAGAAGCTCCATCTCTGGCAGATTCAAATTTTGGTTTTTTCAATTCTGTCATGTGTCTATAGATATTATCTAGAACTACTACTCCATTATCTACCAGCATTCCTACCCCTAAGGATAATCCCATTAGAGATATTATATTGAGTCCTACTCCTATACTGTTTAATAGAAAAAATGCTCCTACAATAGATAGGGGAATTGCCATGGCTATGATAATCGTAGCTCTGACATCTTTTAAAAATAAAAATAATACTATTGAAGCAAGGATCAGCCCTGCTATGGCACTATTTTTTACATTGTTTATAGAGTTAGATATATCTATAGATGTATCATAGGATACACTTAATTTCACATCTGCTGGTAATGTCTGTTCTAAAGATTCAATAGCTTCTTTTACTCCATCTGAGATCGATACAGAGTTTCCATCTGTAGATTTTTCTACCGATATAGAGATCGAAGGAGTACCATTCATCCTGTTGTAACTCTCCACATCTTTATTTCCTAACTTTACATCCGCTACATCTTTAAGATACAGCGCCTTACCATCTTCATTACTAATTACTATATTTTGTACCTCTTCTACAGTTTTTAATTCTGACATTACCTTAATAAGATATCTTTTCCCACCCTCGTCTACAGTTCCAGCTGGAATATTCGTACTAGATTGTCCTATTATGTCATATAGGTCGTCGATATTCATTCCATAAGATTCTATCTTATTTGGATCGACCTCTACCTTTACTTCTTTTTCATATCCACCATAAACCTCTACATTTCCAACTCCTAAAATCTGTTGAAATCTAGGTTTAATTCTATTTTCTGCCAAACTTTTAGCTGAAATTAAATCTTCAGCTGAGACTGTAATAGCGATTACCGTTTCTCCCCCTGGTTGAATTTTTTTTACTATGGGAGTATCTATATCCGAAGGCAGATCATTCCTGATATTATTTAATTCTGTCTGTACATCGGTTACTTTCTTATCTGTATCTGTTCCATAATCAAATTCTAATACAACGAAGGATGAATTTTCCGATGAAGTTGAATTCATCTCTTTTATCCCCTCTATATTAGGCATAACTTCCTCTATTTTCCTGGTCACCAAACTATCCATATCCTCTGGAGTAGCTCCAATCCAAGTAGTCTGGATCATTACTACAGGAACATTCATATTGGGCATCAGGTCTACCGGCATATTTTTTAACCCTAGTATACCCATTCCTACCATGGTTATCATAAGCATGATAACCGAAACAGGCCTTTTTATTGCAATTGATGATATAGCCATTTTCGTCCTCCTAATTCTCTTCCTTTATATAATCTCCATCATTCAGAGAGTATTGTCCTACTACTACTACCTTATTTGACTCTTTTAAATCCGAGCTTATTACCTCACAATTTTCTCCATCGGAAATACCTAAGTTTACCCTTATCTTTCTAGCTACTAACATTTCTTTCGTTTCTTCAACTCCATCTTTTTCCTTCTCGATACTTTCCTTATTCGCCACAAATATATACGAATATAATTCCTCAATAATTATAGCTTTTTTAGGGACTAATATCCCTTCTTTTTTCCCAGTATATAGTTCTACCCTTGCAAACATCCCCTGCTTATATTTAGAATCTTTGTTCTCCAACTTGATCTTTACTTCAAATTTTCTAGTAGAGGGATTGGCTATTGGATTGATCTCATACAGCGACCCCTTCACAGGTTCTAAAGAGTTTTCCACATAGATATTGGCTGTTGCACCTGTCTTTAGTCCAATTACGTCTGAAGACGATACCCCGCTTAAAATTCTTAAATTGTCATTATCCACTACCTTAAACAGAGGCAGTTCTTTCTCTATTTTTTGATATAATTTTAAGTCTAAGTCCGCTATTGTTCCATTTATTTTTGCTTTTACAGTCAGATCATTATAATCTTTTTTGTTTGTTAAAAGTGCTGCCTCAGCAGACCTGTATGCCCCTTCACTAGAAGCTAATTTATTCTTAACATCTAAAAACTCCTCCTCTGAAATTAATTTTTCATTATAAAGAATTTCGTATTTATCATAGGTAGTTTTCTGCGTATTATAGTCTGCCTTTGATGATATCACTCTCGCTTTAGAGTCTAAGTATGCCGATTTTACATCTTGATTTTCCAGTAGTAAGACTACATCTCCTACTTTTACTTTATCTCCATTTTTATAATTTATTTTTATAACATCTACCCTGGTTTTAGTAATTTCTTCCATCTCATTTGTAGAATCTAAAGACCCGGATGATACTGCTACTTTATTTATCTCGCTTAAATCAGCATCCATTACCTCTACATTTTTATAATTTATCTCTTCCCTTCCCTTAATAACGTCCTCTTTTTTCCCGCAAGCTACTACACTCAATGCTACAAGTAATATCGCCATCTGCTTCATTATTTTATTCATTCTATCCTCCCAATGTGCGATGCACAAATTTATAACTTTAAAAAATATCATCTACTTTTACTTTCATTTACCATTACCTTTCCTATCTACCTTCTCTATGATCCTTTGTGTCGCTGTTTTTTCTATCAGTGAATAGGATATTCATTGGTAGCTAAGTTTTTTCGCGTCTATTTGTGCAATTCGTGACTAGTTTTTTTATTTTAAATCTTCTAAATATTTTTCATATGCATAGTAATAATCCAGCTTAGTTTTAATTAGAGATAATTTAGTATCGTTTAACTGGGTTTCATAGATTAAATAATCTGTTATAGATATAATACCTTCATTATATTTTCTTTTTTGCAGATCGTAGTTCTCTTGTGAAGCCTCTAATTCCGCTGTCCTAGTCTCTGAAATTCCATTTAATTTAACCAGATCAATATAGTTAGTTCTTATGTTTACTTCTAAATCATCCAAAGTTTTTCTCTCTGTATTCCCAGCTTTTCTAGTCTCATTTTTACTTCTTGTATAGGCATCCCAGGATTTTCCAAAATCAAATAATCTCCAATTTACCTCTACACCAGCAGTCCAATACCAATCGTCCATAGAATCACTCAAGTGCCGGTCTTCAGCGCTGTAAGCCAATCTCGCATTTATTTGTGGTAATAAGTCTGCCCTAGATATTTTTTCCTGTTCCTCGACTATATCAGTATTTAACTGAGATATTCGACTATCTTTATTATTTAAAAGAGCATAGCTTATATCCGAATTTACATCTATCAGATCCAGATCATATTTTTGAAACTCTAGCTCCTCTAAATTTACATCTTGATCAATTGGCACCCCAATAATATTTTTAAACTCAATCATATATATTGCACCTTGATTCTGTGCTTCTACCAGGTCTGCATCTGTCGATATAACCTTGGTCTTCAGCGGAAGATAATCTGATTTTGAGATAATATTTAACTGATATTTTCTCTCCGCCTGATCAAAGGCAACTTTAACTTCCATCAGTGACGTTTCATATACCTTGATAACCTCTGCTTGAGCTAATACTTTTAGGTACGCATCTATAACTCCTAATTTCAACTGACTCTTACTTTTAGCCAATTGATACCCCATCAGCTCTTGAGATATCTTAGCAATTTCAATTCCTGCAATTACTGTTCCACCGTTATAGATCGGCTGGGTAATTCCCAGTTCATGATTCAACCTTTGGTCACTCTTTGGCCCATCTATCATACTCATTTCATTTTCATCCCCTGTAGCAGTATATCCACCTCTATAATCCAGTGCAGGAGCAGCCGATTTATACCCTTCCTTCACTTGTAAATCAATATTTTCCTTATCAATCAATACATTTTGATACTCATAGTTATTTTCATAAGCTGCCTTTAACGATTCATTTAAAGTCATCTTTTCCGCTCCCCATAGGGAAGATGCCATTAATATTAACATCAAACTTATTATTCTCTTCATCTTTTCCTCTCCTCTTCATTAAAATAGTTAATCTTCATCACTTAGCTCTATACTCTTACAAAATCTTTCAAAGGGTTCATTGGATTTTTTTTCATCAAAAGGTTCCTTAGTTATATGAAAATATTTTCCTGTAAATATACAGGCTCCCATAAAATTAAGTATCAACATCAATTCATCTATATTTTTCATTTCTTTTTTATTTATAATTTCCCTAAAAATATCCAGTAAAAATTTATATTTTTTTTGCATCTCTGCTTTGGTCTCTTCACTTATAAAATTAGAATTGCTGAAATAATTTATAAATTTCCTTTCTTCTGGGTTTTCAATCTCCCAAACAATTAAGTTATTCCAAATTTTCTTTAATTTCATTTTAGATGTTTTAGCGGCCTCTAAGTCCTTTAAAATAATTTCTTTCTGTTCCAGTTTTATCTCTATGAATATTTCATTGATCAAAATATCCTTAGTTTTAAAATAGTTAAATAAGGTTCCTGTAGCTATCCCAGATTCCTTCGCTATCAAACTTGTAGGTGTTCCATGAAATCCCCTTTCTACAAAAAGCTTTATCGCTACTTCTATTATTTTTTTTCTTTTTTTCTTTTTATTGTCCATTATATCCTCCTAAAATAAAAAATGACTGACTAGTCATTTTAAAACAGTATATAATTTTAAAGTTATAAAGTCAACCTTTTTTTTTACATTAAAAAAACAAAAAATCCTTTATATAAAATCAAAAAAAAAAAGACTTAAATCAAATTTCATTGTGACTTAAACCCTTTTATTTTATTTAATAATTACTAATTATAGCAGTCCCAGTATCTCGACTGATCTATTAAAATTTTATTACATATTTAGTATTTTACCAAATATAAATTTTTCAATCACTGTTTTTAGAGCATGATCGTCATGGGAAGTGGAAATAAACTTCGCCATATTTTTTACTTCTATTTTGGCATTTTCTACAGCTATCGGCATCCCTGCCACCTCTAACATAGTCATATCATTGTAGGAGTCTCCTACACTTATAATCTCTTCCGGTTTTATATCCAATTTATGAGCTAATTTCAATAAGCTAGCCCCCTTATCTATCCCTTTTTTCATTACCTCCAAGAAAAATGGTTTGGATATCGCCAGACTATATTCTCCCTTTAGGAGTTCGTTTAATTTTTTTTCTACCTCTTTTAAATATTCTGGTTTTTCCAGCATGATACATTTTACTACCGGCTCACTTACAGTTGATTTAAAGCAGTCTACCTTTCTATAGGGCATCCCTGTCAAATCTACTTCTACATCTATATATTCACTTTCAGTTTCAGCAGTTATCTTCTCATCTACATAGGTAAGGAGATGAACATTATGCTCCTTGGATAGGTCATATATCTTGTGGGCATCTTCTACAGTTAATTTTTCCTCCAGCCATATCTTATCTGTAGCACACTCAGTAATTATAGCCCCGTTATAACTCAGCATATAACTCCCGTATCTATCTAGTTCCAATTCTTTGGCAAACTCCTTCATGGCAAAGGTAGGCCTTCCTGAAGCTAAAACAAATTTGATTCCCATCTCTTGAGCTTTCATTATGGCTTTTTTATTTTCTCTAGATATCTTTCCTTCACTGTTTAATAATGTATCATCCATATCTGTTACTATCATCTTATATTTCATATTATTTATCTCCCTATGTCAGATTTTTATTTCAAATATATAATATCATAAAAATTGAAGACCCTCTTCCTTTTTATGGTTTCTCCCTCGTAGGGAGAAACTGAAGTAAAAAATAAAAGAGAAATACGAATAAAATATAAACACTAATTATTTAATCTTTTCACGACATTACAATGTTTTTTTATCATTTTAGAAAATAATTCAAACATTTGATTTTTATCTTTTTCATATATGTTATCATAATCGACATAATCTATAAACCTTAGATAACTCAATAAATTATAGTGACTTTTAGCTTTTCCAGTTTCTGGG